>CAZITB010000052.1:0-18409 GCA_964542055.1 uncultured Candidatus Kuenenia sp. | reverse complement strand
CCCCAGCGTCTGCCATTCCGCCACTCAGCCACTGCTTCGTTGAGCAAGAAAGTAATTTATCCCAAAACCGCCAAAAAGTCAATCAAATATTACTCTTTAACTGACAGGCATTTACATAAGAGGAGTTAAAATTTCTTTACAAATGCGATCCCCGAGGCCGGCTGATCGCTGCTGGAGGCAAAGGGTTTGACATCGAAACCGCCTACGCTTAGCGGCTGACCGTCGCCTGCGACTTCGTGACCTACAATATAGCCCAGAAACATGCCGAAAAGCACATCGCTGGCCCAGTGATCGCCGGTATCCATCATGCGGTAGCCTACAACCCCGGCCCCGATATACGCAGGTATCCCCACCTTTGGCCCGTAGTATTCATCGAGCACCGCCGCGACCGTAAACGAACTGGCGGTGTGGCCGCTTGGCCAGCCGTAATACTTGTCATTGGGGGTTTTGTCCTGGGCGATAAGTTTTAAGCCGACTGTAGTGGTGCCGGTTATCGCCAGCGCCTCTATCAGCTTCCAGGCCCGGGCCTTGTTAAACTCATCCTGATCTCCGTGTGCCCAGAGGTACCACAGGCCCGCCGCCGCAAAGTGAAAGCCCGGCCCGCCCACTTCATAGATCAGCTCATCGGACCATTCATCGCGAAAGGCCCGCGTGCGGTCCATTTCATCGGCGATCCGATCGTCGGCCCCCGATTTTCTAAGGGCAAGCGATCCGCCGCCTGCGATAAGCAGTGCCGTGAGGTTATCTCTTTCGGTAAGTATGTCCACCCCGTCAGTTAGATACGTATCGGGCAGGGTCCAGATGTCATCGTAGAGTGAATCGAACCCCTCACCATCAAGCGATGAATCGATCTTTCCCTGCCGCACTGCCACTATGCCGCGGTCGCCTGCGCCGAGCTTTTGGGCTGTGTCCTCAAAGTACATCTTGTCATTGCCATCATCCGCCTGGGAAACGCTCGTCGTCTGGCCGCTAATATCACAGCCCGAGTCGCATTGCATACACCCACCTAAACCAACCGCCGCCGCAACCAATAAAAAAGCTATCTGCCTGAACATATATTCTCCTTGTTTTAATAATTGAAGAATTATTTTACAGGCAAATAGCTGGTGTGAAAAGTTTTAAATCTTTGTAAAGTTATTTGAGTTGGCTGACAATCGTTTTAGTGTCGGTGCTTTGTCTGGCTTGGGCGGATTTGAAGGCCTGGGCAGATTGGGGGTTTAGCTGTTTGAAAAGTTCGTTGCCTTCGATTATCTCTTTGAGTGCGTTTGACTTTTGCCGGACGGTTTTCAGAGAGCTTGCGATTTTTACCGCACCTGCGCCGCCAAACAGCGCAGCAACCGCAATGGCAAATTCGAACAAGCCATCCGCTGCAGCCCAAGGGTCGATCCGCCTGCCCGCATCATTTACGGCATCTTTGGCCAGTTCAAAACTTCCCTCGGTCAATATCTCTTGAGCGGTAAATGCGGTGGGCATAACTTCGGGCATACCGGCATCGACCGCAAAGGCCTGCGACTGCAAAGCCGAAAGCTCGGCCAAACCGCAAAGCTCATTAGAAGCATTTTGGGCTTTGGCCATATCGCTAGCCAGCTGTGTGGTTCTCAGGTGCAGCCATGCGTTTTGTTTGATCTTTTCGCTTGGTGCCAGGCGCAATGTCTGGCATCCGCAGCAAAAAATTAACAACATAGAAATGAGTGTCAAATTTAATCTTTTCATAGATGTCCTTTCGTATTATTGATGTAATTGTTCTTGACTTGTTTCAAGGGCTCGGAGCCGATATTCATAGCCGATGCACATATTGTTGAGAATCTCGAATTTCTGCTGGAAAGTTTTGTGCGATTCTATCAGCCTTTCGATATCATGCTGGACAAGACAAAGCTGCCGCTGAATATTTACCCAAGTTCCTATTATCAGCGATGCCAGAAATATCAGCTGGACGAGTACCGAAAGATTCAACTGCCGGTTAAAATTCCACTTATTTTTTTCGTCTGCCATAAGTGATCCTTTCTAATCACGAAGCAGTTTCGGGCTGGAAGAATAGCGCGTCAAATCCTTTACTCCGTCCTTGCCCAGATCAATATCGATTCTGCACCTGGCACGTGCCTGATTGAACTTGTTGGAGTAGTAGTAGCTCTTGTCCCAGTAGGCATCCTGACCGTCAAGTCCTGCGGCCCTGGTCGCGTAAATTGTAGAGATGACCGCAAAGGTACTGGCCTGGCGGAGCACATCGGTGTCGAGCAGATCGGTTGGGCCGTATTCGCTGTCGGGATTGCCCGGTCGCAATCCATAATACTGTGTAAGCTGAAAGAGAACCTCATTGGCTTGGGGGGCAAAGGTGGCGATCCGATACTGGTAATCGGCACCATCGGCATTGGGTGAAATTGCATCAGCTAATATATCATTCCGCAAAGCCGAAATGGTAAGCTGTGTTGCGCTGTCAACGCTTAGCACCTCCAGCGCTGCAGTCAGTGCGGTAGTTGCACTGTTGAGGTAAATAACGCTGCCTGCTTTTATGCCGGCGGCAATAAAATCGCTATCGGTTACCGTCAGGACAGTATCGGTTAACGTTGCATTTATACCTTTTGCAAGAACCTGGCTTGCGAGGTAAAGGTCTGTAAACAAAGACGGCTCATATTTTAAGATATCTCTATCGCATGAAAAACTTTGCATGATTGGCCTTTCGATTTCATAAAAAAGGGGACAGCCGAAACTGTCCCCGCTCAAGGAAGTGAAACAAAGAACTAGGTCGTTGACAGCCCGCGAAGAATGCCGTGAGCCGCTTCGTTTTTGAGCTCAAGGGTGTATTCGCCAATGAGCTCACCGCATTCATAATCGCCAGAGCTGGCAAGGGGTTTGAAGTGGAAACTTCGACCGGCAAGCGGAAGAACATTTATCCGCGTTGAATCGAGCATCAAGACCGCATCCTGCGGCATCCAGCGAGAGGTGATGATCCTGCAGACACCGAAATCGCTTTGGTAGATGCTCACCATATCCTTGTAAGTTTCATCATTTGCCGAGAAGCTTCGCACTCCGTCGAGGAAAGCGTTGATCTTTCTCTTCTGGAATCCGTTAACCACGATGGTATCAACGCTGCCGTTGCTGCTTTCCCATATCTTGCGAAGAACATAATTGAGTTTATCCTCTTCGAGAATCGTTCCGGTGGGCAGACCGCTTTGGCCGGTATTGAAAACATTCGTCGAAAGATGCTGAATGATACCTTTCATCGTTCGCCTTACACTTACCGATCCCTGCGGGCTGGCAGAGGGCAAGCCGCCGTTGATGACGGTGTTTTCCAGATCGCGAATAAGTTCTCTCAGACGTTCCTGTTTCTGATAGTCCAGCTCATTTGCGAGGCCAAGCTGGCTTGCCGCAAGGTCGCTGCCGCTGACTTCAACCGAAGCAGTAAATATCTGCGAGTAGTTGCCTTTTCGGCTTCTGGTTGTAAATCTCGCGGTGGGACGGTCTGCGCCTTCCAGAGCGGCATTGCCCAGTATGTTAAGCTTTGAACCATCGACAAGGTCTTCGGGCGTTGTTGAAGCATAGCCTCTGACAACTGTCAAGGTATCGCCGCTGATGCCGGTTACCAGCATTAACTCGGTTGATCCTTCAACCTGAATCTGATCGCCGATTCTGAAGCGGTCAGAATTTGCAACGTCAAACGATGTTTCACTTTCGGGCATGAGGATGTTGCCGTCGTTGATCATATCCTTGTTGGGCAAAAGTTCATCTTCGAGCCACTCGTGATGAGTGCTTACCGCTTCGCGAAGCGGATTGCCAAGCGAATCGAGCAGCGGTGTTTCGTAAGGGGAAATTATTCCGACTAAATCGGAAACATCTTCCACAATCTCGGGCAGGTTTGTGCCGGCAGAATAAGTTGCTTTTCCTGTAAATGACATATAAATCTCCTTTAGGCTGTGTTAGTTTTTAATTAATTCAGATTTCTTCGTGCCGCGAGGTATCGCATCATGTCTGTTCTGCTGCCGCTTCTTGCGGCTTGTCTGCCCTGGCGAACCAGATGTTCACTCCCGCTTGAAACCGCTGCTTTTACCCCGGCGGTTTTGGCAGATAATTTATTCGGCTCTTGCGGATGGCTGTTTTCGAAGAGGTAAGGCTTTTGTTTTTTAAGCTCGTCAATGATAACCGAAACTTCGCTTTGGTCAGTGCCTTCCATTCTTTTTTCAACCAGCAGCATCGCCGTTTCGACATCGATACTTCCGGCCTGGCTTAACTGGCTTGCAAGCTGCTGTCGAGTTTCGATCCGACCAATAGCGGAATTTAGATTTTCATTTTCCGTGATGGCCTGGTTCAATTGCTCGGTTAGCTCGGCAAGCTGTTTCTCGGCACTCTGTGCTCTTTTGCGATACCTGATCGATTCGGTCACCGGGACCAGTTTTGTTTGCTCATCAGTGTCTTGTACCATTTGGTCTATTTCGTTTTGCATCTTTATCCTTTCGTTGCTATTTTGAATAACCTAATTCTTTTAATACCTGGTCCTGGGGCACGCCGAGTTCAAGTTTGATCCTGGCGTTTTGTAAAGCGTCGGTCTCGCTGTCGGGCAATGGGTTTGGAAAAACGATATCGACCTCTCGTTCACGGGGATCGGTTTTGTAAACAGCCGCTTTGTCCAGTATTTCCAGGATCATCCTGGTAATATCTTTCAAGCCGTTTCCGTATGTATGCCGTTTGCGTTCTGTCTTGGCCATCATACCCATCAATGTAAGTCTAAGGGCAACGGCACTAGTTAAATTGCCAACCCTGTTTTTGAGCACGCCTGCGACCACGGGCGAGACGCAGCTGACCTTGTCCATCGATTCGCGAATTTCTGTAATGTGAATATCTTCGCTTGGCGTGGCCCTGTCGCCGCCGAATTCTTCGATGCTCGCATCGGGGTTGTCCGTGCTCCACATTCGACCGGGCGAAACAGGCCGCTGATCGAAACCTTCGATGCCTTTTGCAAGATACATCCTGAACGATTGGAACGTTATCCTGTTGGCGCGGTCGCTTAGTCGAGTGTTGAGTTCATCCTGTAGCGGGATGAGTCCTTCGACATCGCTGACGCCTTCGTAGTAATACGGCTGAGCAACATTTTGGATATGGACAAGGGGAATCATGCCAAGGGGATTTTCGCCTTCGTCGATAAGCTGCTGGTTTTCATATCTCTGCCAGCTTTTGGGGCCGAATATTTCGGTAACGACTGCGCGTTTGCGGTCGCTGAGCGATCCCTTGGTATGAAGCACCCGCTGGAGAAAACTTCCCTCGCGAATGACATCGTTTTTTTCCTGGTAGAAATTCTGTATGTAAAATTTTATCCTGCGGTAATCGTTTTCGTCCAGGACCGGCAGTGCCCGGGTAGCTTCGATAAGTTCTAGACTGATCTGAGATGCGAGAGAGCAGATGTTTTCGAGTGAGTTTATGGAATTGGAGTTTGAAGTGGAACGGGAAATCCTGTCAAGGAGTGTTTGTCCCGGCCTTATCATACAGTCAACAAAACCGTACACGCTGCCCAGTACTGCCATATCCTGAAAGAAGCCCAGTGAGCCGTTTGCCGAAAAGACAGCCTTGATGATGCTTTCTATTTCTCTGCCTCGGGTCGGGTCGGGGGCTTTGCTTACAAATCCTATGTTTTTGCCAAAGAGAAAATCGACGAGGGCATTGACGCGCCAGGTGATGTCGTTTTCGATGACCACTTCCTTGCGCTGAATGTCGGCCATGCGCTGACCGCCAAAGGTTCCCGCCTGCTGGCTTCGCATAAGGCCGGTGATCCTGGCGGGCAGGCCGAATTCCTGGGCCTGGACATAACTGCGCGATGATTCGTTTAGCTGCTGACCTGTTTCGCTTGTGGAATTTTGATAGTAATCCCACAGCCGCGAAAAGTGTGCGTGTATGTCGAGCCATTTCTCCTCGACAAGCCAGCTGACAAACTGCTCGTTCAAATCGTCGCTTTTAAATGTCCCAAAATCAAATGCCATTTATGCCCTCGCTTTCTTTTTGGTTTAGCCTGTATTGACTTTTCACCTATGGCCGGTTTTGCGGATTTGGTTAAAAAAGTGGGCGAATTTTTCGGCTGTTAGATTTTGTAATTTGTTGACTTGGCGAGATATAAATTTTTTGATTTTTTTTATTTTGATATAATCTTCCAACCCCCATTTGGTTGAATTTTCAATTTTTTATTTATTGTTGATTATTCAAACAATTCTGGTTATAATACACCCGCAACAAAGGGGATTTTTCAGTAAGGGGAATTTCCTTGAGAAAGTTTTAAATTTTTGGACACCGATTGAGACAGATTTCAAAGAAGGATTGAAAATGAAAATTTGTTTATGAATAAAAAATAACAGATTATCCCAGAACCTGCAACCCTGCTCTTACTTGGCTTAGGTGTATTAGCACTAAATAGAAAAACTTGATTGAAAGAGGTTGGAAATGAAAGTTGTAAACTTAGCATCTTTTTTTATGGTTGTATCGTTGGCCATAACATGTAGCACAAAAGCAGACTTTATTCTTACCGGAACTCAGGAAATTACAGTTAACTCGACTCATTTTAATGGGACTTTACGCGATACAAGCATAGCCTTTCTTGAGTCGGGCGCAAATATATATAACAACCTATCGGCTTACACCTACAGTACTATGAATATGTCCGGTGGTCATGTGAATAGCCTCTACTCTTATGAATACAGCACTTTAAATATTGCCGGTGGAGATTCCATAACCGGTGAATATCCTATAAACGACTTGGAAGCCAGACAAAACAGCGTTGTGGATATGTCCGGTGGGGCTGTGGGTAGATTTAGCACTTACGATTCCGTTAAAGTTAACATTTCCGGCGGCTCTCTTACCTATCTACAAGCTTGCGACTATAGCTTTATTGCTTTGGATGGTCAAAACTTTGTTTTTGGCAACGGACTGACTCTTGATGGTAATAATATTTTAGGTTCTGGCAGATTAAGTGGTGAATGGATGGATGGAACACCTTTTGAAATATATATTCAGCTACATGATCCAACTTCAACAATTATTGCTGTCCCCGAACCGGCAACATTTTTGCTTTTCGGTATCGGCTCACTATTTTTGTCTAAGCGTAAAAAAATGAATTTATAAATCATCAAAAATTACTTAAAAGGATAATTAAAATTAGGGCTATATTTTACATATTGTATCTAGTAATCATCACATTGATCTGGAGTTTTTATTCCCTGACGTTACCTGCACCGCTAGCTTGGCTCTTAGGGCTTTATGTTCTTGGTTATTTGATTATACTCAAACCATCTCGAAAGAAAATAAAATGAATTTAAAAGATTTATTTAATAAAGCTCAAGGTTTAAACTGGAAAAAGGGAATTTTTAGAATAATTATTTTGTTATGGATAATTACAACTATAATATCAATTATCATCGCTTATGATGAAGCCTCCTGTTATAGACAAGAGTTTAGTTTTTTAGATTTCTTTGGAACATTAACAATTATTCAAATTGTTTTCTGGTTCACTTATGTAGTTTCCAAATGGATACTAATTCCATTGGGTATTTTTATCATAAGTTGGATTTGGAAAGGATTTTTAGGAGAATAAAATTGAAAAAAGTTATAATCTGTTTGGGTCTTATGTTCACTGTTTCCGGTTGCGTTTCTGTTCATTCATTGCCTCAATCGTCATCCTCGATAGACTTCGATAGTTCCGTTGAGGGCAGGACGGGATGGTCAAAATATGAAGAAGTTTTTTATCTTAACGGAGTTGGCGGCAGAACCGCATATTTAGCAGCTAAGGCTGGTCTATCTGATGCCGGATTTTCCATCAAAAAAGCAAGCTATGAAAAACTGTTTGCCATCGGTGAACACGGAATGACCGCCTATGACTGGAATGTAGTAGCGGGCGTTTATTTGCAACCAGAGCAGGACAAAGGATGTAAAGTTAAAATATTGGTTGAGGGCTCAAAGGATTTTGGTTTTTGGGGCGATATGACCAGAGATAGCTGGCCTCAAGCTATATTCAAGGGTATGCGTGAATATATTTATTTGCAATCACAAATAGATAATCCCGACAAAGAAATTTTTCAATAACGATATTCGCTTGTTTTTGTGCTGTTTTAATAGTTGTGTAGGATGAATGAATTGTTTTTTTCACCCATGCGGAACAAATAAAACGGCATGGGTAAAACACAAACGTGTTTTACCGCATCCTACCGCGAATATAAACACCCTGCGGGTGTCATTGCTGCCTTCGCAGGAATGACAAAACAAGCAAGCTGTTTTGTAAAGGTTTTTTTTCGTGTCGCTTGCGCTCTGCGCTGCCGGGTTGTTTTTAATTTGACGGTTTAAACCCCCTGCTAAAAGCAGGGGGCTAAATTGCAATTAACGTTTGTGTTGATTTCAATCTCATCGCTTCCGCGATAGAGCTTTTATGATTTGGCGGCTGCCGCCGCACGGCTTCTGTTGTTATCCAATCTCATCGCTTCCGCGATAGAGCTTGTTTGGGGTTGAGGTTTTATGGGGTTGCTTTTAATTCGGTCGATTGGAAGTTACAATTTGGTTGACTTTTGGCATTTTTTATGTTAATAATTCTGGATTTTCCAGAAATTTGGCTATTAATATGGTTGTGTATCTGCTTAAATAGTTTAAAATCAGAAGTTTAAGGCGAAAAACCGCGGTGTCGGCCTGGTGGTCGATGGCTGGTAAAGTGCGTTTTCAGTATTGAAAAGGGCTATTTTGGGACTTGAAAAGCTCAGGAAAGAGATTGACCAGATCGATATCCAGCTTGTGGAGATGCTCAATAAGCGCGCCGAGGTGGTTGTCGAGGTCGGAAAGTTCAAGAATCTGAACGATAAACCGATCTATGCTCCCGATCGAGAAAAGGCGGTTTTGGATAAAATTAAGAAGCTCAATAAAGGCCCCCTGCCGGATAAATGCCTTGTGGCGATATGGCGGGAGATGATGAGCGGGTCTTTTGTGCTTGAAAAGCCTTTGCGGGTGGCGTACCTTGGCCCCAAGGGCAGCTTTACGCATAATGCGGCGATGATGAAGTTTGGCCAGAGCATCGAATATGAAGCAGTAACCGATATTTACTCGGTTTTCGAGGAAGTGAGCAAGGGTCATTGCGACCATGGCGTTGTGCCTGTGGAAAATTCATCGGGTGGCGGAGTGCTTGAGACGCTCGATGCGCTGATTGAGACCAATGTTATGGTGTGTGCGGAAGTTTATACGGCGATACATCATAATCTGCTGGCGAATTGCCCGCTGGAGAAGATCGAGAAGGTATATTCGAAGCCGGAAGTTTTTACGCAGTGCAGGAAATGGCTTACGGCGACATTTAAGGAAGCGAAAACGATACCTGTGGCATCTTCGGCGAAGGCGGCGCAGATGGCAGCGGCTGAGGAGAATACGGCGGCTATTGGATCTACTATTGCGGCGGAGCTTTATGGTTTGAAGATAGTTTGTGAGAATATCGAGGATATCGGTAATAATGTTACGCGATTTCTGGTGCTCAGTAAAGAGGACGCTATGCCGTCGGGCGATGATAAGACGTCGATACTGTTTAGTACGTCGCATAAGGCTGGTGCACTGGTAGATGTTTTGCAGGAATTTAAGAGTAAAGGTGTGAACCTTACGAATATTGAGTCGAGGCCGAGCAAGAAGCGGGAATGGGAATACTATTTCTTTGCTGATTTTCTTGGCCATAAGAGCGATGATAATGTTATTGAGGCGTTGAAAAATGCCAAGGAGCATTGTTTGCAGCTTTCGGTGCTGGGCAGTTATCCCAGGAATATAAACCTTATATAATATAGTATAGCGAATTGGGAAATAAAATTAAATTGAGAAACAGGAGCTGATTCTATGAGAAAACCATTTATAGCAGGTAACTGGAAGATGAATATGGACGCGGCGGGTTCTAAAGAGCTGGCAAGCGGTTTGGTGAAGGCTATTGACGCGGATGTTTATAATTCGGTAGATGTTGCGGTTTGTCCGCCTTATGTATATCTTCAGGCGACAGCAGATGCTCTGGCAGGCGGTAAGATATCGCTTGGGGCGCAGAACGTTTACTTTGAAGATAAGGGCGCATTTACCGGTGAGATAAGCTGCGGGATGCTAAAGGATCTTTGCTGCGAATACGTTATTTTGGGCCATTCGGAGCGCAGGCACGTTATGGGCGAGAGCGATGAGCTTATAAATAAGAAGATGCACAAGGTTCTTGAGTCGGGTTTGAAGCCGATATTGGCAGTTGGTGAGCTTTTGGAACAGAGAGAGGCCAATGAGACCGATGCGGTTGTTAAGGGCCAGATCGAAAAGGGCCTTGAAGGTGTTTCGGCTGATCAGATGGCAACTGTAACAATCGCTTATGAGCCGGTTTGGGCGATTGGAACCGGAAAGACGGCTACAAAGGAGCAGGCACAGGAAGTTCACGCGATGATCCGCGGGCTTTTGAAAGATATGTACAATGAAGATGTTGCACAGGCGACACGTATTCAGTACGGCGGATCGGCCAAGCCGGATAATGCCGGTGAGCTTTTGTCGCAGGAAGATGTTGACGGGCTGCTGGTCGGCGGTGCGAGTTTGAAAGTTGATGATTTCGCTGCTATCGTAAAAGCAGGCGTGAAATAGATTTTAGGTTACGTATAATATAGATTAAAAGGAATTAAGATGGAAATTCTGGCTTTATCGTTTTTGTGGAATACCCTTGCGGCGTTCTGGCTGTTTATTACGGTTGTTTTGATTTTGCTTGTTTTGATCCAAAAGGGCCGAGGCTCTGGTATCGGCGGAGTGTTCGGCGGTGCAGGTGCCGGCGGGGTGCTCGGAACCAAGACGGGTGATTTTTTCACATGGCTGACCATTATTGTTGCGTCGCTGTTTTTGCTTCTGGCGATCTTGCTGGGTATTATGGCAGCGAAGGAGACCAGGGGCCCGGGAGCACCGACTCAGGGACCAACACAGGCAGAGATGCCCGGTGAACAGCCCGGCGAAGATGCGAGTGTTGACGAGGACGCTCCTTTTGAATCGGATTATCCGACCCCTTCTCAGCAAAGAGAAGAGGTGGCAGAGGATATCGAGGAAAATCTTGAAGAGGCAGGTGAAGCGCTCGAAGAGGAAATTGAGGATATCAACCTGGTTCAATAATGGCATTTATAAAGGCATAAAATGATCCATAGTATGACAGGATATGGCCAGGCCGCGGCGGAATTTGGCGAAATGAGCTATTGGGCTGAGATCAGGACGGTTAATAACCGTTATTTGAAGCTGAATATGCGTTTGCCTGAGACGGCAAGCTTTGCAGAAGATGAAATTGAGAAAGTTTTGCGGAGCAGTTTGAGCCGTGGAATGGTGAATTTTTCGCTGAAAATCAGAAGCTCCAACGTTGATGAAATTGTCAATATCGATCCAACGGTGCTGCAAGGCTATGTTGCACAGATAAAAAATGCCTGCCGCCAGGTCGGAATCGATGAGAATATAAATATAGCGGAACTTTTGCCGCTGCCGGGAGTAATAACAGCAGTAGAGCCGGACAAGGAAAAAGCCCTGGAGTTGCTCAGCCAGATAAAAGAGGTCGTAAAAACGGCCCTTGATTGTCTTGGCGAGATGCGGATCGAAGAAGGCAAGGCTCTTTACGAGGATTTGAAGGTTAACTGCTCGGTTATAGCCCAAAGACTCGATGAGATCGAACAGCGTATTGACAAGGTTATCGATGAGTATTATGAAAAACTAAAAAAACGTGTCGATCAGCTTTTGAGCAGCGCCCAGCTGGAACTTGATGAGGATTTGCTGGCTCGTGAAGTTGCCGTTTTCGCGGAAAGATGTGATATTTCGGAAGAGATATCAAGGCTGAAGTCGCATTTGAATCAGTTTGATCTTGCGTGCAAAGCCAAGGCTAACGCCGGCAGGAAGCTGGATTTTATAACGCAGGAGATGCTGCGGGAAGCAAATACGATCGGCAGCAAGGCCTCTGATGCCCAGATTGCCAATAATGTAGTTGATATTAAATGTGCTATTGACCGGTTAAAAGAACAGGTTCAAAACGTAGAATAGGTTAAAATGTCGGATAAACGCGGAAAAATATTTGTAATAAGCGGGCCATCAGGTGTGGGCAAAAGCACGATCGTTAAAGCGGTTTGTGAAAAAACCAATGTCGATGTGAGCGTGTCCTTGACAACCAGGCCCCAGGGCAAAAATGAAACTGACGGCAAGGATTACTGGTTTGTCAGCAGAGAAGAATTCCAGAAGCGGATAGATAACGGTATGCTGCTGGAATATGCCGAGGTGTTTGACAATATGTACGGCACTCCCAGGGATAAAATCGAAGAAAAGCTGGCTAAGGGCGAGTCGGTAATTCTGGAAATCGATACCCAGGGCGGGCTTGTGGTCAAGGAAGAGTTTCCTGATGCTGTAATGATATTTATTTTGCCGCCCAAGACTTCCTCACTTGAAGAGAGGATGCAAGGCCGCGGCAGAGAAAGTGACAAGAATGAGGATATCAAGCAAAAAAGGCTTGACTGGGCGGGGATGGAAATTGCCAAGGCATGGCAGTTCTATGAACACATGGTGATAAATGAGAAGCTGGAAACAGCTATCAATGAAGTAATAGAGATAATAGAAGAAAACAAATAAAAGTAGCAGGAGATTTTTTTATGATAGAACCATTGAAGGATTTTAATTTGGTAAATAAAGTTGGCGGTCGTTTTAAACTCACCACGCTGATCCAAAAGAGAATGGTTGAGCTGATGGGCGGTTCAAGGCCTTTGATCGACGATGCGAAAGGCAAGACAATGCTGGAAGTTGCTGTTCAGGAGATTGTTGAAGATAAGATTACTATCGAAGAAGTGCAGGACATCGAAGAACCCGAAAAACCTTTGTTGTAAAGGTGAAAAATGGCTGAGCAAGCTAAGAATTTCGAAGGTAAAACTGTACTACTTGGTGTTTGCGGCGGGATAGCGGCTTATAAGGCGATTGACCTTGCGAGCAAACTTACCGCGGCAGGAGCCAAAGTTTTTACGATCATGACCGCCAATGCCTGTGAGCTGGTTGGGCCAAAGAGTTTTGAAGCGATTACGAATAACCCAGTGTTTACCAACATGTGGGAAAAAAAAGCGCAGTACAATATCGGGCATGTTCATTTGGCAGAGCAGGCCGATCTTTTTGTAGTTGCCCCAGCGACGGCAAATATCATCGGCAAGATGACCAATGGAATTTGTGATGACATGCTCAGCACCAGTTTGTGCGTTGGCTGGAAAAAAGTTTTGATGGCGCCGGCGATGAATCATAATATGTGGTCAAATCCAGCGGTAAAGTTCAATGTCAATGCACTAAAAGAGATGGGCGTGGAATTTATAGGCCCCGGGGAAGGCCGGTTAGCATGCGGCGATATCGGCCCAGGGAGAATGGCTGAACCAGCAGAGATCATCGAGCGCATCGGAAAGATTCTGGGCAAATAGTTTTGCACAGGCAGTTCTGCTCAAAAAGACCCAAACATCTGTTTTTTACCACTACATCGCGATTTATTAAAAATCATGCTGAAACACTAAGCACTAAACCCTAAATTCTAAAAATCTCGAATAACTAAAATCGGAATTTTCAAAACAAAAACGCTCTTTTCCGTACGATGGATGTTTTGAATTTTCGTCATTGTAATTTTGAATTTGTTTAGGATTTAGAAATACGGATTTAGAATTTAACAAAACAGGTTAATTTCTTATTAAACAGTAATTTACGGTTAATAATACAATTGTAAATCTCGCTGTCGTATTACTTACCAATGCAAAAGGTTGAAAATATTCGCCCCAGCATTTTTTCGTCAACCGGTTCATTTTCTATCCCGCCAAGCACCTCATAACTCTCACGCAAGAACATTGCGCATATCTCCTCTCGATTGTCTCTCAATTCCTCAACCGCCCGGCGAACATTCCCAACCGCCTGCTCGACAACCTCCACATGCCGCCGATTTATCGCCATCGCATCACTGCCCTCACCGCCGGCAAAACTCAACTGCCCAAGCAAATCATCGATCATCGTCTTTAGCTCCTTGATTCCCTGACCTGTCTTCGAACTTACGCAAAGCGTACTCTCGGCCTCTCCCAGCTTCTCAAAAACACCATCAAACCCTTCACCCTGGGCCAAATCACACTTGGTCAGCACACAAATAACCGGCCCCGCAAAATTGCCCCTGACAAGTTCCAACGCCTCGACATCTTCCCTGTAATCTTGTTTGCCCGTCTCGATACAAAATACCATTACCGCCGCCTCACGGATCGCATCGACCGCCGCCTGCTGCGCCAGCTCATCCATAATGCCCCGGCCGCTCATTATCAAACCCGCACAATCGAATATCACGCAATCATTATTTTCAAGCTGCATCTCGCCGGTCAAAACATCCCGCGTCGTCGCTGGCTGACTGGAAACAATACTCCGCTCCCAGCCAAGCATCGCATTTGTCAAACTGCTCTTGCCCGCATTGGGCGCACCGGCTATCCCTACCCCCGGCATATCAACAACCGCCTCATAATGAATACTCCCGTCAAGCACATTCTGCAATCCTCTCGCAATTTCTTCCAATTCCTTGACGATCCTATCGCTGCCCCCAAGCCCGATCTCCTGATCAGAAAAATCCAGTCCCGCCTCGATCAAGCTCATCCTTTCCAAAATCTTCTCGCGAATCTCACCGATAGTGTGACTCAACCTCCCCGCAAGCAGCTTCTCGGCTGCCTCGAGCTTGACCTTACTGCCGGCCGATACGATCTCTGCCACCGCCTCTGCCTGGGCAAGCCCGATCTTTCCATTAAGATACGCTCTCGCGGTAAACTCACCCGGTTCGGCCAGCCGCATTCCGCCCTTGATAAAATCCTCCATAACCGCCTCGACGATTATATCGCTCGCATCAAAATGCACCTCAACCATATCATCGCCGGTATAAGAATTGGGCGACATGAAAACGTAAATCTCGCCTGCCATAAAAACATCCTCAACCGCGAAATGCACCGGATAAATCTTATTTCGAAATTTGTGCTCACCCGCTATCGCCTTGAAATAGTCCAGGCACTTACCACCGCTCATGCGGATAATCTTGCGAGCCCCCTCTCCGCCAAGCCCGCTGCTTACCGCAACAATCGTATCATTTAAATCAAACATAGCTTTTAATCATACCCCCACCACCCCCAAAAAATCAAACAGAATCTTCTATTTAACAAACAGGTATTGTCCGTAATTTTTTTAGAGCAACTTTCGGGTCGTTCGCGAACGACCCCTACGGGGTACATTGACCTTTTGTTGAACTGTAGGGGTTTGTTGAATTTCTATCTCATCGCTGCCGCGATTGAGCTTATTTCGGGGTCGCTGCGTTCCATGAAACCACGTGCCATAAATAGTAAATGTAATATAATATGCCAGCGGTTTATTATTCATAACCTTTCGTGTCGCTTGCGCTCCACGCTACCGAAATATTTGTTTTTTGGTTTCTATCTCATCGCTGCCGCGATTGAGCTTTTGGCGTTTGTTCGATTTTTTTGGGGGGGTTGTGATTACCTTACAGTTTTACAGTTGGTCGTTGGTGTATCTTTACTATATGATTGAAGGTTGCGTGGGGTTGGGATGTGGGTATAATGGATTGTTATGAGATTTTTGATAACAGCAGGCGGGACTCGGGAGTATATCGATCCGGTGCGGTATATCAGTAATGCCAGTACCGGTCGGATGGGGTATTGTCTTGCGCGGGCGGCGGTGAAGGCGGGGGCGGATGTGACGCTGATCACGGCGGTAACGAATTTGGAGGTTCCGGAAGGTGTTGAAATTATCAGAGTTGTTTCGAGTGCGGATATGTATAAGGCGGTGAAAGACAATTTTCGCCAGTGTGATTGTTTGATTATGGCGGCGGCGGTTTCTGATTATCGGCCTGTTCGGGTGCGGGGTACGAAGATAAAAAAAAGTGATATGGGGATGACGCTGGAATTGAAGCCGACAAGGGATATACTAAAATGGGCGGGAAAGAATAAAAAACGGGGCCAGTTTGTGGTCGGATTTGCTTTGGAGGATAAGGATCTGATGAAAAATGCTGAAAAAAAGCTAATCGGCAAGGAAATTGATATGATAATCGGCAATCGGGTGGAGGCGATCGGGGCGTTAGAATCGACGGTTTATATCAAGCGGATAGAGGAGGATTGGGTTGAAATAGCAGGTGAAAAGGTGGAAATGGCGGAAAAGATCGTGGAGAGGATATTGAAAGAGGGTTTTGCACAGAATTAAGGAGTTGGGAGGTGGTCTTTTGGGTGTTATGAACGTAAAATATAGTTGCAATATGTTAGTATTTGGCTATACTTGCCCCCTAAAGATAGAGATTCGAGTAGGTTTGGTTTGGTATTAAATGAAAGGCTTGCCCGATGGCAAATGAGAAAAAGGCAACTGATTTAAACGAACTTGAGCAGATAATTTCTATGATGGTTGATAATGACCTTGTAGAAGTTGAGATAATTAAAGGGGAGGACAAGATTTACTTCAGGCGTCCGGAGCCTGCGCAGTTTAATACGGTACCAATGCAGGCGGCACCTGTTCAAGCGGCCGGGGCGGCTGGTGCGGCACCGGTAGTTAATGAAGCGGCAGCGAGCAAAGTTGCGGAATCGGTGGAGAATCTTGTAGAGATCAAGTCGCCGATAGTGGGAACATTCTATTCTTCGCCTAGTCCAGACTCGGATGCTTATGTCAAGGTAGGCAGCAGGGTTGATCCGGATACGGTGGTTTGTATCGTAGAGGCGATGAAAGTGATGAATGAGATCAAGGCGGAAGTTAGCGGAACTATCGCTGAGGTCAAGGTTCAAAACGGTCAGGCGCTGGAGTACGGTCAGGTTATATTCAAAGTTAAACCTTAAGTTCGGGTAAGGCATATATGTTTTCAAAAGTTTTGATTGCTAACAGAGGCGAGATCGCCCTGCGTATAATTCGGGCTTGTCGCGAGATGGGCGTAGGAACAGTAGCTGTATTCAGCGAGGCAGACAGGGATTCGCAGCATGTTAAAATGGCAGATGAGGCGGTTTGTATTGGGCCTGCGTCGCCTGGTGAAAGTTACCTGAATATCCCGCGGATAATAAGTGCGGCGGAGATCGGTGATGTTGACGCGATACATCCGGGTTATGGTTTTCTTGCAGAGAATGCGCATTTTGCGCAGGTTTGCGGCGATTGCGGTATTACATTTATTGGTCCTTCGCCTGATTCGATGAATCTGCTTGGCGATAAAGTAGCTGCGAGAGAGCTTGCCAAAAGTGCGAAAGTTCCTGTTGTGCCGGGCAGCGAGGGGGATATCAAAAGTGCTGACGAAGCGCTGAAGATCGCCAATAAGATCGGGTATCCGATTATTATCAAGGCGGCGGCAGGCGGGGGCGGGCGCGGTATGCGTGTTGTGCATAATGATATATCGCTTCATAATGCTTTTCAGTCGGCCAAGGCAGAGGCGAGTGTGGCGTTTAAGGATGCGACGGTTTATATGGAGAAGTATATTGTTGAGCCGAGACATGTTGAGGTGCAGATAATGGCAGATCACGCGGGCAATGCGCTGCATTTTTATGAGAGGGATTGTTCGGTTCAGCGAAGGCATCAAAAGCTGATCGAGGAGTCGCCTTGTCCGGTGCTGGATGAGGATACTCGTGAGAAGCTTTGTACGGCGGCGATTAAGGTTATTAAGGCGGCGAAATATTATAGTGCGGCGACGGTTGAGTTTCTGCTGGATAAGGATAAGAATTTTTACTTTATCGAGGCGAATACGAGGATACAGGTTGAGCATCCGGTAACCGAGATGGTGACCGGGCATGATTTGATTAAGTGGCAGATTCGGATTGCTGCGGGTGAGACGTTCAAGATTAAGCAGAAGGATATTAAACATAAAGGTGTTGCGATCGAGTGCAGGATAAATGCGGAAGATCCGGCGAGGAATTTTTCGCCATGTCCGGGGCCGCTTAATGAGTTTATCGCTCCGGGCGGTTTTGGTGTTCGGGTTGATACGCATGTTCATCAGGGGGCGTTTGTGTCGCCTTATTATGATTCGATGATCGCCAAGCTGATAGTGCATCAAAATACGCGTGAGGAGGCTATCGCGACGATGAAGCGGGCTCTGAACGAGTTCAAGATAGGGCCGATCAAGACAACGATTCCGGCACATCTGGAGATTTTGTCGCATAGCATGTATATTAATAATGAAGTTGATACGGGCTTTATTGAAAAGCATATGTCGTAGTAAATTGATTATTGATTATTTGGTTCGGCTTTGCCGAGGCTTTTTATAAAGGGGCGGAACAATGGAAAACAAGGTTAATTTTCTTGGCTTGAGCGGGGAATATGCTGATTTTGAGAAATCGGGTTTTGTGGTTTTGCCGGTTTGTTATGACCGGACTGCCAGCTATATGAAAGGGACCGAGCGGGGGCCGCTTGAGATAATTGAGGCTAGTGAGCAGCT
>CAZITB010000051.1:14249-18534 GCA_964542055.1 uncultured Candidatus Kuenenia sp. | reverse complement strand
GAAGTCTATTTGAAATTTTCTGCCAACTCACCTTTTGAATTTAACATTATTGATTTTTCGTTCATTCAAAAAATTTTTAAAATTATCCAAAATCAGCCGAAAAGCTTTCGAATATCATCATCAGTAAGCTTTTCGCTGGGGCTGATCGGTTCTCCCCTTTGCCTGCGTAAATGCTCCATAAACTGCTTAACATTCGGCTCTGCCGATTTGACCATAAGACCGATCGAATACCGCATAAGCGAAACCTGCACCCCCTCAGCAAGACCCTTGATCAAGCCGGTCTGGTCGTCATCATGCTGGCGAAGTTCAACCTCAAACCGCTCAAGAACATCTGAAAGTTTACCGTATTCTATCTTCTTTTGAGTTATTACCTGGTTGCTGACCTCGGAATAAGGCAAACCCATCGACCTGATCATTAAAACAGCCATTTCAGGTATTTCGTCGCCCATTTCAAAACCAGCCTTAAACTCAGGGCCGTTTTTCGCACCCGGAAGAATTATCTGCGGTTTACGAATAACAATCTCGCCTTTATAAACAACCGCTCTGTCGCTGAGTTTTTCGTGTTCTCCTGCGAATATATAAGGCAGACGCATATCACCAAAAGTGTACAAAACGGGCTTATACTCGCGAATTACTTCAGTGCTCTTCCAGAACCGATCAAATTTTTGTCGTTTGTTTTCAGCCATTATATGTCTTCTATTGCCCTAAAAATAAAAAAAAAGGCTGGTAGGAGGGGCATACCAGCCTAAAGGAGGATTAACAGGAGGTTGGGGTGGACCTCCTGAAAATGTGGGACTGTAAGGTAACCCGAAAAACGGGGTTTGTCAAGTATTTCTAATATTTTTTTTGAGATTTTTTATTATAAAATTATAAGTCAATGAATTATAAGCTCTTACAAAAATAAAATTTATTCAAAAAACCGCCTTAAAAAAGACCATCCTTGTCGATTTGCCGGAAAATATCTCAAAATTGCAGCTTATCTCCTGTTTTTACGAAATCTTATCATCATTGATTTTTTCCAAGACCTGCAACTACGAAGCGGCTTTATTAACTTTTCCACATCGTGGACACTTCACGTTTTTGTGTCCGAAATTCGGCGGCACTTTCATCTTCAACCCGCACGCACACGTCAAAAACGCAAACCCGTTAACCGTTCTCATCAGATCGCTTATCTCACGAACCTGCTGCTTGTTGCCCTTACCTTTTGCGCCCGCCTGCTCTGCGCCTCTTATCTCAACCGTCTCTTTATCCGCTAACGCAGACTTCGGTATCCCCTTTTTCGAACCTGTAACTCCCGCAAAAGCCTCCGAATAGCTCGAATAACTGGCCCCGTGATGCATCTTACGCAAAATTTCAACCCGTTTATTTACAGGCGGATGAGTCATGCCAACCCCCGCAAACGCCAGCTTATCTTTTTTCATCGGCGGCGAAATATACATCGGAGCTACCACCTTATTGGCGGTATTCATCGGAACCGCTGCGTTGGATATCTTCTCCAGCGCACTGGCGAGCCCCTCGGGATACCTGGTCAGCCTTGCCCCGCCCGCGTCTGCCAGATATTCCCTGTTGCGAGACAAAGTATAATACAGAATCTGGGCCAGGATCGGCGCAAGTATCGCCGCGATTACCGCTATCACAATAACTATCGCACCGCTATCATTCCTTCTCGATGAACTCCGCCTCGTAAGCGAGCTGTAAAACATACTTCGCAAAACAATTTCCGAAATCAGCACAATAGACCCAAGCATTATCCCCGCAAGCGTAACGTACAAAATATCCCGGTGGATAATGTGGCTCATCTCATGGGCGATCACCCCCTGCAGCTCGTCACGATTCAACCTGCCAAGCAGCCCCGCAGTAACTGCTATCGACGCATTCTCAGGATTACGCCCAGTCGCAAACGCATTGGGCGCCTCATCTGGAATTATAAATATCTTAGGCATCTTCGGAAGCTGCGCCGCTATCGTCATTTCCTCAACAATATTGAACAGTTGCGGATGAACATCTTTCGTAACCGGCTTTGCCTTGCTCGATGCAAGCAGAATCTGATCACCTGCCGAAAAGCTTATAAGCGAAAGAATTGCAAAAATTACCCCTGCCGAAATTACCCCAACCGAGATACCGAACTGTGGATTTTCGCCCCCGAATATCAAACCTAAAAAACCGCCAAGCCCAAACAGCACAAACGCCATTATAGACATCAGCATTATAGATTTTCTCTTATTGGCACGTATCAGTTCCCATATCATATACAACACCTTCTAAATAATTATAATCGAAGGTATTATAATTGATTGCGACGCCAATTCAAAACATTTTATCTTTAGACAAACCGTTCAATGGCTGGGCGAAAACTGCTTGTTCTTTAAATTCGTTATCAGCTTTATCATCAATTTAGCCTGGGCCCGTATCTTCGAGTCAGGATTGGTAACCCTGCCGTTCCATTTCCGGTATTCCCGATTAAGCTTATCCCTCGCATCATCAGGGCTCATCAGATTATTTATCCCCAATATGAATTCCACATCCTGAACCTCATGAATATTAACAGGAACAAAACTTTCCATCATCATCGAAACCTTGCTTTCATCCACCTCAAGCCAATTCGCAAGATTCCGCAAAAATACAAGTTGCTTCGCCGTCGCCAAATCATCCGCAGCCGCAACTTTCATGCACAATTCTAATATACTGTACCGCTGCCCCAAACTTGTCCTCTCTAAAAGCTCACTGCAGATACCATTTGAATCAATTTTATTGCCCGCATGAAAAAAAGCCCTCGTTGCCGTCATCGCCTTATGAAATTTCCTGTCATCCCTGCTGCCGGGAATATTCTCACCTGCCCACTGCTTAATAATCTCGACCTCAGAATCGTTTATTTTCCCCTTAGACGCACTCAACGCAAATGCAAGTGTAATCGCCATCGACCTGGCACGTTCATCCTCATCTTTAAACAGCGATACACTTCCTTTTACACTGTAAACATACCAGGCAAATAGTAACAATAAGATTGTACCGGCTAGATAATACATTTTACTCTACATTGAATCCAGCAAGCTCGCGCGTCTTGCTTTCAATATTTTTCTCCTCGATCTGACCAAACTCGTCAAGCGACAATTCCACCTCAAGCTTTTTACCCGACTCAAGGTCCTCAAAACTGCAATGCATCCGCTGATTAAGGTCATAACTATATGTAACACGGATAGGACATTTCGCGGGCCTGTTTTTGGGCAGCTTAAACTTTTTATGCGCTATCTTATTTATAAACCTGGGATCGGCATCCTCACCCTGGGTAATAACCACCTCGATTTCCGACTGATTATCCTCCATCGTATAAAACATCTGTGTCGATTGACAAGGCAAAGGCGTATTCTTACACAATATCACCCTGTTGGCCACAATCCGCTGACCTGTTTCCCTGTCAATAGGCGCACACAAAGTACCATAACTGTGATTGCAGACATCCTGCAGACTTATCGAGCCCAGCCCACCTGCCACCCCTGCCGAAACTTCAGCGGGTTTTTCACGAAGCATAATCAGCCCTGCCTGAATCGCAGCACCCAGCGCAACACATTCATCAACATTAACCGTAGTGTCAGGCGCAAATCCAAATTTAGCTTTCAGCCTTTCCTGCACCACAGGTATCCTCGTCGAACCGCCCACAAGCAGAACCTTTTCAACATCGCCCGCTTTCAAATTCGCCTCATCAAGCGCAACATCTATAAGCATATCCGCCTGGTCCAGAAGATCAGCGATTATCTCATTGAAACGCTCTCTTGCTAATTCGAACTTAACATTCCCCGCATCACCATAAAGCATCTTCTTCGCAACTGTCCGCCTTGACAGCGTCTTCTTCACATCTTCAGCTTCATCTTCATACTTGGCTTTAGCCTCTTGGGATGTAATAAGCTTACGATTGAGTTGATTTCCGTAAATATCGGTCATCTCATCAAAAATCTTTTTATCAAAATCCACACCGCCAAGCTCATGATTACCCTGCGAGCAAATGATACTTATATTATTTTCCTGCACATCCATGATCGTAACATCAAATGTACCGCCGCCCAGATCATAAACCAGCACCTTGCCGCTTACAGGCTTACTCGATGCATAATACAACGCCGCCGCAACAGGCTCATTGATAATCCCGATAACATTCAACCCCGCCAGCTTGCCCGCGTCCATCGTTGCCTTCCTGCGAACCTCATCAAAATGCGCAGGCACAGAAATCACAACATCTTTGACCTCCCCGTTTTCGGCAGAGGCATCCTGTTTGAGCTTTTTCAATATC
>CAZITB010000051.1:0-14239 GCA_964542055.1 uncultured Candidatus Kuenenia sp. | reverse complement strand
CAAACTTGACAACTCAACAGGCGTCCAATCCTTACCATCGATATTCACCTTATAATCAGGATCACCGACATGCCTTTTAATCCACCGAACCGAACGCTTAACATCGATCTGCCGGGAATTTATCGCCTCGATACCAACACGGATTATATCGCTGCTTTCCTCATCAAAAAATATTGCAGAAGGCGTCAGCCTCTCACCATCTGCGTTAGGCACTATTTCAGGCTTACCTATTGAATTCAAAATCGATATCGCCGAAAATGTCGTTCCAAGGTCTATTCCTGCTATCACACTCATTTTTTCACCATCAACTTTATTTAAAGTTTAGCTTAATTAACCGTAAAGTTTAACCTGTGCCGTCCGAACCATCTTACTACGCTGATCATCAATAATAAACTTGTAACCGGGCCTTACAACCTTCGCCACTTTACCTTTTAACATCTGCTCAGGCGTAACCTGCCGTTTAGAAACAGCTTCAGCAAATTTTTCCTGGCCCCGATAATCAGAATTTATCTCAGGCTTAAATTGCTCTATCCCGCTTGACTCCAGTGCAAACAAAAAGTCATCCCTGGTCTGCTCCAAAGCACTCACATCTTCATCGCTGTCCGACATCCGTTCTATAGTCGCATCCAAATTATCGATACACCGGACTATCCTAAGCGCAAAATTCTTTATGATATTCCAATCATAGCCTTCCTGGAGGTTCTTGACCTTTTCCTGCTGCTTCGACGTAAACTCATTCATCGCTGCAACCTGCCTGGTCAATTGAGCAAGCGTCTTATCATAAACAGGATTTATGCCCGCCTCATTCTGCGAACTCGTCGTCGTCATCTGCCTTACATCCGTGATCTGTTTTTCCAGGCTGGTAAACTGCTGCTTTATCATATCTTCCAGGTCGGTCGTTTTTGCCTTTATGGAATTGGCAATCGCAGCAGAAGTTTGCTTTTCGGGATTATAAATTGTCTTCATCGTTGAATAATATTGCTTTTTCGATTTCCATTGATCTTTCGCTGAAACCCCAGCCGCAACATCTTCATGCAGACTTTCATCTAGTATTGACTCTTTTTCAATAACTTCAGGCTCCAACAGATTTTCCGTCTTGGGCTTGACCTCTACAAAATTCGTCTTGGGTTTTTCTGAAAAAATCCTCAGCCATAACCGCTCACCTCCGCTGACCAATCCCTTTGCCGCATAATTGATACCGACAAACGACATCATGCAAAAACCAAAGATCATCATTAAAGTCGATATCGATAGATACAGCTCTATATTATGATTCTGGCCCGCCTGGCTCTCATATTCCTTCTGCAGTTCAACATTCATATTGGCCCGCAGAAATGCTTTTAGCAAAGGATTCACCGAATACTGCTGGTCAATGGTCTTATCGACGTCTTCCCAGTAAGTATTTTGAGGATCAAGCTGTTGCAGTTGCTTCATATAGCTTTTCTGCTCATGATCTGCATACAGGAAAAATATGCCCCCGGCGACAAATACTATTACGCCCGATATTAACAGTTTTTTTAACATAATATTCTACCATCTGATTATTTATCTTATTTGCGCAAACATCTAAGCTCTCATCCCTGCATAAAACATAAAAATAAAACTGACAACTTGCAAATTTTATTGTTTTTACTTGACTATTGCGTATAACAAGATAATGATTAAGGATTTAGTAAAATTAAGGGAAGTGAATATGTCTGGAATATTTGAAAAATACGCAAAACTGATTGTTGATTATTCTTTATCTTTAAAAGAAGGCGACAGATTCCTGATCAAAGGTTCTTATATCGCCCAGCCGCTCATACAGGAAGTTTACAAGCAAGCCCTCCTGAAAGGTGCGCATCCCGAAACCAGCATCTCTATCAATGGACTTTCAAAAATTTTCTACGACAATGCTGGCGATCATCAACTCAAAGACATTTCCCCGATAAGCAAGTACATTTATGAAAATTACGACGCACTCTTAAATATAGAATCGCCTTTCAATCTGAAAGAACTTCAAAACGTTGACCCTGCAAAAAAGCAAACCGCGGCAATCGCCCGCACAGACCTTAACAAAATTTTCATGCAGCGTTCTGCCACAAACGACCTTCGCTGGACACTTTGCGTTTTCCCCACCGATTCACAGGCACAGGAAGCCGGTATGAGCATAGATGAATACGAACATTTTGTATATTCCGCCTGCATGCTCTACGAGGACAATCCGGTCGAAAAATGGAATCAGCTTAGAGACAAACAGCAGCGAATCGTAGATTTTCTAAACGGCAAAGACAAAATTCACTATAAAAGCGATCATGTTGACGTAACTTTCTCAACTGCCGGCAGAATTTGGCTAAACTCAGCCGGAACCCATAACATGCCAAGCGGCGAAGTATTCTCCTCTCCTGTCGAAGATTCGGTAAACGGCAAAATACGATTCAGCTACCCCGGCATTTTCATGGGCCAGGAAATCGAGGACATCAGTCTGGAAGTTAAAGATGGCCTTATCGAAAAATGGACCGCAGGCAAAGGCCAGCAGTTACTCGACAAAGTTTTCGAAATAGAGGGAACCCGCCGCTTCGGCGAAGTAGCGATCGGCAACAACTACGGCATCCAGAAATTTACCCGCAACATGCTATTTGATGAAAAAATCGGCGGAACAATACACATGGCAGTCGGAGCCACATACCCCGAAACAGGCGGCAAAAACGAGTCAAGCGTCCACTGGGATTTAGTGGCAGATATGAATACCAACAGCCAGATAACCGCAGACAGCGAAGTTTTCTACGAAAACGGAAAATTCCTGATATGATCAAAAATTGCCAAGCGGTTCGGGCCTGCCGTCATCACTGTCATAATTAACATCTTCGGTCTCCTCCCACTTAAATTCGAGCCGCTCGATCTTCTCGGCTTTTTTTGTCGAAGTATCAACCGTTACAACTATCGTCTGGATCCTCACATCACCGGTAGCGATATCGTAAGGAAACGGCATCTGCGTCCGCAAAGACTTGATCACATTATCCTTACCGCGCCCCAACACCGAATCACAAGGACCGGTCATACCTATATCGGTAATATAAGCAGTTCCCTTTTCCCGAATCTTCTCATCCGCCGTGGGGATATGAGTATGCGTACCATAAACGCAGCTTACCTTGCCATCGAGATAATATCCCATCGCCACCTTGTCGCTGGTAGCTTCAGCGTGCATTTCCACAAAAACAACATCCGCCATCCTGCTTATCCGTATCAAATTATTATCGATAGCCTCGAAAGGACAATTAGAAGGTTTCATAAACGTCCTGCCCATAAGCGATATAACCGCAACCGACGCACCTTTGGCGGTTTTATAAACTGCATAACCCTTACCAGCCGAATAACCGCCCCAGTTCAGCGGACGAACAATATCATCCTTTGTTTCCATAACACTGATGATATCCTTCTTGCGGTACGCATGATCTCCAAGGGTTACTATATTTACCCCGTACTTACCAAGCTTATCATATATCTGCGGAGTCAAACCCGATCCGCCCGCGGCATTCTCAGAATTGGCAATTACGCAATCTATGTCCAATTCCTTGACAATTGTCTCAAGCTTTTCCGCAAGAATACGCCTGCCGGGCCGACCGACAACGTCTCCCACGCACATAACATTCAATTTCAAAACTGACCCCTTCCTATTTAGCGTACTCTACGCATCTCAATTCTCTAAGCAAGGTAACCTTGATCTCTCCGGGATAAGTCATTTCGTCTTCGATCTTCTTGGCGATATCACGAGCTATTTTCGTTGCAACTTCGTCATCAATTTTATCTGCATCAACGATCACACGTACTTCTCGGCCTGCCTGAATTGCATAACAGTTTTCCACACCCTGGAAACCATTTGCGATATCTTCCAGCTTTTCAAGCCGCTTGATATACCGCTCCAATGTCTCACGTCTTGCACCAGGCCGAGATGCACTAACAGCATCAGCCGCAGCAACCAAAG
Source organism: uncultured Candidatus Kuenenia sp. (assembly GCA_964542055.1). Lineage (GTDB taxonomy): Bacteria > Planctomycetota > Phycisphaerae > Sedimentisphaerales > CAMDDF01 > CAZITB01. Next base: position 10,275 of record CAZITB010000051.1, on the reverse strand, counting down.
GAGTATAAGGGTTATTCGCTGGCACGTCGCCGTGATGCGCTTCAACCGCGTTCAAAATCACAGGAGACTCACTGAACCTCTTGAGATAATTCGCACCGATTCCCGGATGGCCGCCTTCGACCTCGTGGTCCATCGCCTTGCCGATATCATGTAAAAAGCCCGCTCTCCTGGCGATTGAACCATCGAGCCCAAGCTCATCTGCCATTATCTGCGACAGAAACGCCACTTCAATACTATGCCTGAGCACATTCTGGCCGTAACTGGTCCTGTACTGAAGCGAACCGATATAGAACAAAATCTTATTATTAACACCGCGGACATCTGCTTCAACTGCGGCACTTTTACCGATCTGCAGTATCTTCGCCTGAACGTCCTTTTTGGTCAGTTCCACAAGCTCTTCAATACGGGTCGGATGTATCCTGCCGTCCTGAATCAGCCTTTCCATAGTTACTCTTGCGACCTCACGTCTGACCGGATCAAAACCGCTGACAACGATCACTCCCGGAGTATCATCAACTATCACATCCACCCCGGTCGCCTTTTCGAACGCACGGATATTACGACCTTCACGGCCGATAATACGACCCTTCATATCATCACTTGGAATATCGACGGTAGATACACTTGACTCACAAGTTTGCTCTGCTGCATATCTCTGAATCGCTGAACTGATGATTTCTCGAGCCTTATCCTCGGATTTCTCCTTGGCTTCTTCGATCTTATGCTCGATCAGTTTACTCATCTCATGTTCACATTCATTTTCCAGCCGTTCCAGCAAAAGACTTGTAGCATCCTCAACCGACAAATTGGTTATTTTCAAAAGCTGACTCTTCTGCTCTGAGATCAAAGTCGATAGCTGTTTATCTTTCGCATCTAAATTTTTGGCCCTTTGAACCAGAGACTGCTCACGCCCCTTAAGGTCAGTATCACGCTTTTCGATCAATTCAAGCTGCTTCTCTGTAACATCTTCTCTCTTGGCAAGGCGTCTTTCCATTTCACGAAGCTCGGATTTGGCCTGGTTCATCTGATCGGCAAATTCTTCTTTCTTTTTGATAACTTCCGATGCCGCCTCAAGTTGCGCTGTTTTAAGAATATTCTGAGCTTCACGCTTAGCTTCTTCTTTTCGCCGTTCAATGTCCTGTTTTAAACTTTTAACTTTGGATGAAAATAAAACTCGTTGAATCAAAAAGAATGCCCCGACACCCAAAAAACTGCCTAAGATTAAAAAAAGTAGAATCGTACCAGCTTCTGCCTGCATCAACACGCTCATTGTAACTCCTTTCAAGCGGTCTAAATCCCGCAAAAATCCTTAAAAGCAGGAAAATATAGAGAGTGGATGCCCTTTAAACCCCTGAGGCAGTATCAAATATTCAGATTAAATCGAAAAATTTGCGCAAATTCCCTTAAATCAGAATACAAAATCCGCGCTGAAAATACTAGAAAATTGAATTTTCATTAAATCTAAATTTATCAACATTACCAAGGTTCCAATTCACCTCTGCCGAAAGCTTTATGGACTTGACAGAACCATTTTTATTTATATATGGTTATTCCTGCCTTTCGCCCTCACCTTCCGCAACAGGTGGTTAAAAAGCATTTAAAATCTCAAAAAACAGACTTAAATCTGTTTTTCCTGCTTCTAATATAAAATTAGAAATCTTTTTAAACACGATTAACAGGACTGTACAAAGCCTGTTAATTTGAGAATATGATATAAAATTATTATTACAAAATCAAGTTCATTATTGTAAAAACATCAAATAACGATAAATATTTCTACAATTTTTAAACCGTTTACTTATAACCTCTAATCACAATACTTATACTATCTCCGCTATTGTTTCGTTCTTGTGTTTTTTAATTAAAATAGACATGATCCAAGATTTTTTGGGAAATAGCTTGTAGTGCATATCTGGTGTTATTACAATCGGTCGCCATGAGTATAAAGTTGAAAAGTTTGCGGAGCAGTTCGAGCGGAAATTGCATTTTTGTCTGGAGCGAGAATACGAAGATATTGATCGACTGCGGTTTAAGTTCGATGAAACGTACGAGGGCGATACTTAATGAAGGGGTTGGCGGTATTGAAGATTTGGATGCGGTTTTGCTTTCGCACATGCATTCGGATCATATCAGCTATTACCCGTTGCGGGTTTTGGATGAGTATGGAATGGATATTTATCTTTGTGAGCAGTGCAATGAGCAATTTAAAGATACTCATTTCAGGCAGTACGGTTTCAAAGGCATCAACGTGAATTATTTCAACAGCAGTGGTTTTGAGATTGGTGATTTGTATATCGAGCCTTTTGAAGTAAAACATCATCCAGAATATTGCACGCATGGATTTAAAATTTTTCAGAAAAACGGCAGTGTTTGGAAAAAAGTTGTATTGGCAACGGATTTTAAAGATGGCGAAGGTGCGGCTGAAAATTTTGTAGATGCGGATATGGTTTTTGTTGAATCGAACCATGATCTTGAGTTGTTGAGGCAGAATTACAATCCAAACAGCAGGTATCATTTGAGTAATCCCAATACTGCCAGGCTGCTGCATGATGTACGGCAAAAGAGCAGGAACAAATACCAAAAAGTGGTTCTGGGGCATTTGAGCAAACAGCGAAACAACGGGAAACTTGCAGTTGATGAAGTTTTGAATTATTTCGCAGGTAAACGGTGCGAGGTTGATTTTGCAGTTTCAGCGGCACCGGCAGATTGCGAGAGCCAAGTATTTGAAGTGATCTGAAAATGAAAGTTTATCATTTAGCTGATCTTGGGGTGTATGCCAGGCTGGTCAAATCTAAACGGGCTAAAAGGCTTTCGATAAGTATTAATTCAACAGGGCAGGTTCGGGTTACGATCCCGCTTTGGTGCAGCTATAAAGCGGCTTTGAAGTTTGTTGAAGAAAAGAAAAGCTGGATAAGTAAAACCGTTCAAAGCTTGGAAAGTCTTAGGGCAGAGATTGGCAGTACCGAAGATATTGATAGGACTGCCGCCAAAAAGAAACTCGTGACACGGCTTGAAATGCTGGCCAAGCTGCATGGTTTTAAGTACAACAGAGTATTTATCAGAAATCAAAAGACAAGGTGGGGGAGTTGTTCGGGGCTCAATAATATCAATTTGAATCTTAATCTTGTCAGGCTTGAACAGGATTTGATCGATTATGTTTTGCTGCATGAACTGGTGCATACAAAAGTTAAAAATCACAGCCAGCGGTTCTGGCGGGAGCTTGACAGATATACCGATTCATCAGCGAAAGAACTTGATAAACAGCTAAGGAAGTATTGGATATAAATGAAAGGGGATTTTCGATCAGGACACCGCTTTTTTGGTCAATCTTTTTACGTCCTCAAGTATCATGTAAAGTGCCGGGACCAGCAGCAATGTAATGCAGGTTGCAAATAGCACGCCGAAGGCAAGGCTGATTGCCATAGGAATCAGGAACCTGGCTTGGAGGCTTCTTTCGAGCATCATCGGAACCAGTCCAAAGAACGTCGTTAAGGTGGTCAGCATGATCGGGCGGAATCTTCTGGTTGCACAGTCTTTTAAAATTTGCGGCAGGGGTATATCCTGCGAACGTTCGTTGTTAATGAGATCGATCATGATCAGCGAATCGTTTACAACCACTCCAGAGAGAGCGACGATTCCAAACAGCGATAGGATCGATAAATCGAAACCGAGGAAAATGTGCCCGAGGGTTGCTCCGACTATTCCAAACGGAATAGCCGACATAACGATAATTGGCTGAATATAGCTTTTGAACTGTACCGCCAGCAGGGCGAATATGGCAAGCAATGCCAGGGGGAAATCGCGTTTGAGACTCAGCAGCGATTCGTTTCTTGCTTTTACTTCGCCTGCAGGTCTGAAACGCAAGCCGGGATATTGCTGGGCGAGTTTTGGCATTATGTCATTGTAAATTTTCTGATTCAATTCTGTAGAATTTACGACCGATTCATCGACATCGGCGGTAACATTGATGACCCTGTTTCGGTCAACTCTTTTGATGTTTGCATAGCTTGTGCCGTAAGTAACATCGGCGACGGTTTTGAAGGGAACTTCGGTTCCATCAGGCAAACGGATTCGCATCTGTTCGATATTGCCAATGCTTTCGCGTTCCAGCTCGGGATAGCGAACCATTACACGGATATCATTTCGACCGCGCTGGACTCGCTGAACTTCTTCGCCATAGAATGCCTGGCGGACCTGTCTTGCCAGATCAGCATTTGTCAATCCCAGCGGTCGGGCGGTATCTTTGATTCTTAGCTTGATCTCGGTTTTGCCTTCGACAAAGCTGTCGGTAATATCTGTAACTCCTTCGAAATTGCGAAGAATATTTTTGACCTCTTCGGCGGCTTGGTAAGTTTTATCGAAATTTTGATGTATCAGTTCAATGTTGATAGCTTCTCCGGTGGAGATGATCTCGGATTGAAATGTCAGTGAGGATACGCCGGGTATTTCTCCGATCAATTCCCTCCAGCGGTTTTTCATCGCTACCGATGAGACCTGCCTTTTTTCGCCTTCGAGAAGTTCAAGATTTATCTGGGCCAGGTGAGCAGCGGTTGAGGCTCCGCTGTCGCCGCCGGGGCCCTGGTCAGTGGCCGGTTGAGCACCTACCATTGTAGAAATATGTTTTATAACCGGAGTTTCGCCGGGATCTTTGCGGTCGAATTCCTCCTGAAGGATCGGAATTTTCGATTCGATATACTCGACCACTTTTTCTGTTCTTGTTACCGGTGTGCCCTGTGGCATTTCGATATTTACGATTATGTTATCGGCTTCAACGGTACCGAAGAAGACGAATTTTATGTAGCCGCTTGCGATGACACCAACGGTTGCCAGAAGTACCGCAAGCCCTACCGAAACAGTTGCGTAACGCCATTTGATACAGAAAGCGGATAGCCTGGCGAATTTTCCGTTAATGAAGATTTGGAGTTTTTTTTCTGTAAAGTGACTGATATTATCAGAAAATTTTATTATAAAATTATCTTTACTCATGATTCTGCGGCTTGAAAGGTGAGCCGGAAGGATTAACAAAGCTTCTACAAGTGAAACGCCAAGAACGCTGACCACTACGATAGGCAGAACTCGGAGGATTTTGCCCATTATGCCCAGGGTATATGCCAGAGGCAAAAAGGCGAACATGGTTGTTAGTACTGCAAGTGTAACCGGGGCGGCCATTTCGCGGGCACCTTTTATAGCGGCTTGGGTTTTGGGCATTCCCTGCTGCTGATAATTGAATATGTTTTCACCGACAACAATGGCGTCATCGACTACGATACCCAGGGCCATTATCAGGGCGAAAAGAGATATCATGTTTATGGAAACGTCGAACATCGGCATGATCCAGAATGCGCCGAGAAATGATATCAGTATCCCCATGGTTGTCCAAAATGCCAGTTTCAAATCAAGGAACAGGAAAAGGCATAGAAATACCAGGATGAGACCGGTTCTTGCGTTTCGGGCTAAAAGACTTATCCTTGACCTTAGTACCTCTGAATGATCTTCCCAAAGCGAAAGTTTGATTCCAGTTGGCAGATACGGTCTCTTGGAATCTATATATTCCTTGACTGCGTCTGAAATATCCAAGGCTCCCTGGTCGCCTATTCTTGAGACGTTGATCATTGCAGCGGGTTGGCCGTTGAATTTTGTGTAAAGGTCAATATCTTCGAATTCGTCTCTTACGGTTGCGATATCGGAAAGGCGGATTTTTGTTCCATCTTGTTGTGTCAGGACGATGATCTCTTCGAATTCCTTGCCTTTGTAACGTTGCTGTTGAGTTCGAATAAGAATATCGCCGCCGGGGGTTTTAACCTGTCCCGCAGGCAGATCAAGTGATGCCTGGGCGATTGCCTGTGCGACCTGGTCAAATGTTATACCATATCTGCGAAGGGTCTGCTCAGAAACTTCGATGGAGATTTCATAGGGCCTGATACCGGAAATGCTTACCTGTGATATGTCTTGTTTTGAAGTAAGATCGTTGCGTACTTCTTCAGCGAGTTCTTTCAAGGTTCTTTCAGTAGTCTGGCCTGAGATTACTATTGTAACAACCGGGTTTATATTTTTAACTTCAGCGATAACCGGTTCTTCGATTTCTCCCGGGAAAGTGGTAATGCGGTCAACGGCCGCTTTGACATCGTCGAGAACTTCTGAAGAGTCGGCGTATTCTTCGACTTCGACCATTACCGTTCCCATCCCTTCGGCAGCGGTGGCGTTGATCTGTTTTACTCCTTCTATTCCCGCGATAGCTTCTTCAATTCGCAAAATCACACCAGATTCAACATCTCCAGGTGTTGCGCCGCGGTACTCAACCGAGATTGAAATCAGATCGGTGCTGAATTCGGGGAATATTTCTTTTTTTATGCCAAAGATCGATAATATACCTGCGGTGATAATGAAGAACATCAACAGGTTTGAAGCTACATGATTTGATGCGAACCATGCAATTATACCTTTTCTGTCTTTTAAATCACTCACTGGGGTACCTCTTGTGAATCTGTCTGGTTAACATCGTTGGTATCGACAATGCCTAAATTCCCAACGTCATTGACATCAGTTTGATCAGGCTGATTGTAGCCCTGGTACCTGATGTTCATTTCATCTACAACCGCATCGAGCGGGCTTGTAACTATCATTTCGCCGGGCTCGAGAGCATCGTAAGTGTAAATAAAATCCTGATCTGAGCGGATTACATCTATTTGTCTGATGTAAAGCCTGCCATCTTTTGCCACCCAGATTTTATTAGGATTGCGAAATGCCATTCTTGGAATTTTGTAAACCTTTTCCATGGTTTCGCCTAATATATCAACTTCTACAAACGTTCCGGGCAATAGAGGAGGATTTGTGCGTGAATGGAAAGGATCGTTAACTTCTATGATTACATCTATGAGCCTTGACCTTCTGTCAACCTGGCCTACGGTTCTGGTTACGTACCCTTCCCATATATACTGGCTGAGGGCATCATCGGTGTAAATCCGTGCTTTGGCACCTTTTTGATTGCCTTTTCCATTAAAAGCTGAGGGAATTTTAAACCATTTAATATCATCCGGTTCCAGCGGGACCTGGACTTCGGCTTTTTTCACTCCATAGGCCGAACCGATAAAATTTCCGGCCCTTGCCAACTGGCCTAAATCTATGTTTTCCTCTGAAACCAGTATATCGATCGGCATGGTTACAGTTGTTCTTTCCAGGTTCAACTGAGCTGTGGCAAGCTGTGCCTGGGCGGATTCATAATTGGTCTGGGCCTGTTTTATCTGTGGCTCACGTAATACAAGAGGAGAAGTTGGTTCGACGCCCGGATTGAGCTGGTACCATTCTTCTTTTGCGACCTTTGCTTCGGCTTGTTCAATTTCAAGTTGAACTTTGGCCTGGGCTACTGCGGCGTTGGCTTGTCTGACAGCAAGGTCATAATCACGGGGATCAATTTTGATTATTGTCTGGCCAGAGGGGATATAGCCGCCTTGTTTGAACTGGGGATGAATCTCTACGACGTTGCCTGTTACCTGCGGGACTATATCAACTTCAACGTGGGGATTTACCGTGCCATATCCTGAAATGATCATTTGAATATTGCAAGGGTCGATCCTGGCTACATCCACCAGCGGTGCCAAAACTTCCATCTCAGCTTCCTGTGGCGGTTTTTTGAGGTTTTTCAAAACGAAAAACAGTACAAAACCTACAGCCAAAATAACAACGGCTATCAACAGATGCTTAATTGTGGTTTTGCTCGATGATTTATGTTGTTTTTTTTCTTCAGTCATTATTAATTACAGCCTCTTCTAAATTGTTGTCTTGTTGAGTCCAGTTGCCGCCCAATGCCAAAAAGAGATTTACCCGGTTGGTCCAGAGGCGGCTTTTAACGTTTACCAGTTGGTTTTGTGCAGTTATGGACCTTCTTTCAGCTTCCAGGTACGCAAGTATATTTTCCAGACCTTGCGTATAACGTTGAAGTGAAAGTTCCTGGGCTGCGACTGCTTGTTCAACCTGAACTTTTATGAATTCATATTTTTCTTTTAATTTTTCTTCAGTGATAAGTGCGGTTTCTACTTCATTTAAAGCGTTGATTACTGTGTCAGCATAATCGTAGGCAAGTTCCTCAAAGCGGGCTTTTGAGCCTCTGATATTTGCCCGCAGCTGCCCGCCTTGCCAGATTGGTGCGGCAAGGCTGGTTACCAGTGAATAAACTTCGAAATCGTCGTTGAAGGCATCCTTGAATTGTTCTGAGCGAAAACCGTAACTGCCTGTCAATGTGAAATCAGGATACAGCTGCGCTATGGAGATACCTACCCGCTGGTTTTGAGCTTTGAGGGCCAGTTCTGTAGCAACTACATCTGGTCTTCTATCCAGCAAAGAAGCGGGAATTCCAACCGGAACCGGTGACAGATCGGGCAATTGCGGGAGCTCTCTGGACAAATTTTGAGTTGAGCCGGGCTTGACAGCTAAAAGTGAGTCCAGGTTCAGTAATGCCTGGGCAAGCTCTAATTCGAATTCAACTTTACTGGCTTGAGCGGACGCTAAATTTTCCCTGGCCAGTCGGACATCCAGTGCGGTTGCACGTCCATTGCTGTATCTGCGTTCGATGATTTCCAGCGTAGTTTTTCGACTCTCTATAGTTTGCAGGGCAATTTCAAGCTGACGCTGTAAGGATTCGATATTGACTCGGGAATTTATCACTGATGCTATCAGTGAATTGGTTAAAGCAATTTGTGTGGTTTCAACTGCCAGCAAGTCATTGAAAGCTGCCTGGGATGCATTCTTAAGTTTACCGAACAAATCCAGCGGATAACTTACGGCAATTCCCTGGGTGTAAACGGTTTGTAATGAAGAAATATTTAAATCGCCCAAAAAGAAAGATGATTTATTCCTGTCCCGGCTAAAAGAATAGTTTATATTTGGCAACCGGCCTCCGATAGTCTGTTCAAGGGCGGCTTGTGACTGAAGCACTCTTTGAGCAGCTGATTTCAAACTATAATTATTTCTTAAAGCGGTTTGTACGAGTTTGGATGTAGAAGGATCAGCGAAATTTTCCCACCAGCGGTAAGTTGGGGCAACGTAATCTACTTGACCAGCGGTTGAATTGGTGTACTGGGAAGCGACATCCATAATGGTGGCAGGGCGGTTGTAATCAGGTGCAACTGAACAGCCGGCGAACAAGCCTAAACAGCAAACAATTATTGATAAAGCAACTAATCTGCTATTCATTTTTATCCTCGGCAGATGCTCTTATGCCGGCACAAGTGAATTTTACGATATGGTCAATAAGGCCTTCAAAGGTCATGTTCGGGAACAGGGTATAATATATCTCGTTAAAAAGATGAACAAAAACCATTACGCCATCGAACGAAAATCTGGACAAAATAGCTTGTTCCCGGCTGATGCCCGGGGTAAGTTTTACAATTGAATCAATAAATAGCTTTTCAAGGTTTTTGTACATTTCCTGGGGAAGAAGTTGTTCGGGCATTTGAGGGTTCAAGGCTTCCCTGATCATCAGCCTTAAGATAGATTTTTCGGGTTTTCCGTGTTTCAAAGGTTCCAGCCCTGTTACCGCCAATGTTCTTATCAGTTTTTCCAGAGTAGGATCAGAAGAGTTCATGACCGTGTTGATATTCTCAGTTTGAACTTTTATCATCTTTCCGAAGTGGCGGCGGAACATCTCTATATATAATTTGTCTTTACCGCCAAAATGGTAATTGACAGATGCGATATTGCAATCAGCCATGCTGGTCAGGTCTCGGACGCTGGTTTCATCATAACCTTTTTCGCAGAAAAGGTTTTCAGCGGCATTTAGCAACCTTTCAGGTACATTTTTGTCTGGTTGTGAAGACATAAGTTCCTTTTTCAGAATTTGTTTAAAACCACAGTATAAAACAATCGTTTGAAATGTCAACAGATAATTTATACTTAAAATTGTTTATTTTGTGCTGGTTTTTGCAGAATTGTACCTGTTTTCCAGTCGATTTAGCCTTCTTTTTTGACCTTGCTCGAAGGCTTGCTTTTCTTCGTCAGTTTTAAGGCTCAACTGAGGCACTTTTGCAGGTTTGTTGAATTTGTCGAGGGCCACCATTGTTACAAACGCCTCTGTAGCAACGGTTTTGATGTTTTTATGGGGGTTTTCTTTTGTAACCGAGACATAAACTTCCATCGAAGTTTTGTGGACATAACTGATCGATGCGTTCAGGATTACATGGTCATCGAGATTTATAGGGGTATGAAAAGAAACCGAATCAATAGCTGCTGTTACAACGTTGGTACCGGCGTATTTTTCGGCTGCCATAGATGCGGTCATAT
>CAZITB010000050.1:0-18772 GCA_964542055.1 uncultured Candidatus Kuenenia sp. | reverse complement strand
TGGAAATTTCTTTTGAAACCTTAGAAACTTCGCTTTTTAATAATTCCCTGCTCATTCCCGGAGCATAATTTTTTACAGATTTAGCAAATCCTGCCTCTGTAATAGGAAATTTGGCAGGTTTTGAGCTTTTAACAAACGTACCTTTACCTTGAAATCTTTCTACCAGGCCATTTTCTTTAAGTAATCTCAGCGCATGACGGGCAGTTATTCTTGAAACATTAAATTGTTGGCATAGCTGGCGTTCAGGGGGCAATTTCTGCCCTCCAGCATAATAATTATCCAGTATTTGAAGTTTTAATTGGTCGTAAATTTTATTATATTCTCTCATATACTTGTTATAACCAATTTTTTTTTTAATGTCAATCAAAATTAATATTTCATGTTATTCTTGACACTTGCGTGATTTTGTGTTATTTATAACTGCAAATAACATATACTTGAGATTTTTATGACAGCGAAAGTTTCATTTGAGCAAAGAAAAAAATATATAACGGAAATTATAGCTCAGGGTAAATCGCCTGTCGTTAGCGAGTTAGCCGGAAAATTCAATGTTAGCGAAATGACGATACACCGTGACCTTAATAAGCTTCAGGAACTTGGCCAGATAGAAAGAACCTATGGTGGCGTTTTGCCAGCTGAGCGAATGGAATTCGAGTTTGATTTTGCAAACAAAAGAGCCGCAAATCAAAAGGCAAAAAAAGCGATTGCTAAAGAGGCTTTGAAACTGGTATATCCCGGGCAGAGATTAATTTTAGATACCGGCACTACCACATTGGAATTGGCTTATCTTTTGAGAGATTTGAGAGATATTACAGTTATAACTCCCAGTTTGGCAGTTGCCTCGGTTTTGAATTTCTGTTCAGGTATTCAGACCGTTTTGCTTGGCGGCATACTTCGAAAAGGAAGCCCGGACTTAACCGGTGTTGTTGCCGAGAAAGTGCTTGATATGTTCATGGTTGATATTGCCTTTCAAGGTGCCGATGGGATCGGCTTAAATGGTGAACTTTTCAGCTCTGATATGCGAATAGCAAAAGTTGACCAGAAAATGAGAAAAAGGGCAAACAAAACATACATTCTTTGTGACAGCTCAAAAATAGGCAAAATCGACTTTGCTTCTAACGGCACTTTAGCAGAAGTTGATGCACTGATTACCGATAGCAAAATAAGCAAAGAGCATGTCGCTTCTCTTGAAAAAACAGGTACAAAAATTATTATCATTAAAATTTAAATAAATAGGAGATTTAAAATGTCCGCAAAATCAACGATACCGGCTCCGAAATGGGCACATTTAGATTTGAACCAGGTCCCTGATGTAAAGGTTGTTCCACCCGGTCCAAAATCAAAACAAATGCATGACAGATGTACAAAATACTTCAAAGGTCTTTCAGGCCAGGTAAAACTTTTCCCTGTAACATTTGAATCCGGAAAAGGCTGTGAAATGGTTGATGTCGATGGTAATCGTTACATTGACTTTTCATCGGGTATCTACGTAACAACCCTTGGCCATTGCCACCCGAAAGTTACCGAAGCTGTTCAGCACTATGCAGCCAAACTTATGAACTGCCATGACTTTACAACTGAAATCAAAACCCGTCTTGTGGAAAAACTCGCTGATATTTTGCCCGGCGACCTTAATGGATTCCAGTTCTATGATTCCGGCACAACGGCAGTGGAAGCAGGCCAGCGAGTTCTCAGGGCAGCTACTGGAAATTATGAAATGTTATCATGTTTCTATGACTATCACGGCAAAACTTATGGCGGTGTATCACTCGGACATATCCGTTCAGAGGCTTATGGGCCGGTAAGAGCACCTGGCATGCACATGGTTCCAAGGCCCGATAAGTACAGACCGATGTGGAAAAAACAAGACGGCACAGTTGATACGGATAAGTACATAGAATTTTACGCTGAATATATTGATAAAGGCACTGTTAACAAGGTTGCCGGTTTTGTTCTTGAGCCTATTCAGGGTTGGGGCGGTTCAGTTATGCCTCCGGATGATTTCTTCCCCAAATTGAGAAAGTTCTGTGATGAAAACGGTATCCTTTTAATGGCCGATGAAGTTCTAACGAGTATGGCAAGAACAGGCAAATGGCTTTGCATGGAACATTGGGATGTTGTCCCTGACGTCGTAACTTTGGGCAAAGGTTTTGGTAACGGTTTCCCTGTAACCTGTGTTGCTGTTAGAGAACAATATAAGGAAAGCTTCGAGTCAATTTCCGCATCAAGCAGCTATGGCGGTAACCCGATGGCTTGCGCGGCGGCACTGGCTTGTATAGAAGCTATCGAAGAAGAGCAGCTGCTTGAACGTTCCACGCATCTTGGAAATCTCGCGATGGAAAGAATGGAAAAAATGAAAGCTGAACACAAGATTATTGGTGATGTTCGTGCTAAAGGCTGCCTGATGGGTATCGAACTTGTCAAAGATAAAAATACAAAAGAGCCATTCAACGAAGCAGGAAAACTGGTTTACCAAAAAGCCTTCCGCAAAGGCCTTGCATGGATACCTGCAGGCCATATCTTGAGAATGTCTCCGCCGGTAGTAATGGAAGATGAAGTTCTTCTAAAAGGTCTTGACATGATTGATGAAGCTATTGGTGAAACGGAAAAAGAATTGCTTTAAATATTGGGGCTGTTGTAAATCACAGCCCTGTTATTTTTATTTATTAAGGATCATAAAATGCGTACAGTAAAATTTGGAATAATTGGTTGCGGTCTAATGGGTCGTGAATTTGCATCTGCTGTTGCTCGTTGGTGCCATCTTCCTGAAATGGACGTAAAACCAGAAATAGTTGCCATTTGCGACACTAATGCAAAATTGCTCGAATGGTACACCGGCAATTTTCCTTCAATAAAGCAGGTAACCGATGACTATAAACAGTTACTCGCCAATAATGACGTTGAAGCGGTATATATTGCAGTTCCACACAATTTACATGCCGAATTTTACTGCGGGGTAATCGAAGCGGGCAAGCATTTGCTCGGCGAAAAGCCTTTCGGTATTGATAAGGCCGCAAATGACCAGATAACAGAATGCATTAAAAAACATCCTGATGTATTTGTGCGTTGCTCAAGCGAGTCACCGTTTTTTCCTGCGATGCAGAAAATTGGTAACATGATCGAAGAAAATTCTTTCGGCAAAATCATTGAAGTAAACAGCGGCTTTTTACATTCAAGCGATTTGGATTTTAACAAAGCCATAAATTGGAAAAGAAAGTTAAAGTTCAATGGCGAATACGGCTGCATGGGTGATCTTGGAATGCACGCCTGCCATATGCCCTTTAGAGCTGGCTGGATGCCCAAAACCGTTAGCGCGATTTTAAGTAACATAGTAGAACAGCGTCCCGACGGCAAAGGCGGCATGGCTGCCTGTGAAACATGGGATAATGCGACAGTTTTCTGCAACGCATCAGACGAAGCTACCGGCAGTCAATTCCCTATGACCATAAAGACCCAGCGAATAGCACCGGGCAACAAAAACACGTGGTACCTGGAAATTTACGGTACCAAAGCATCAGCGAAATGGTCAAGCAAACAGATTAACACACTTGAAATTCTTGAATATACCGGCGGCCAGCAAGCCTGGCAGGTGATTGATATGGGTCATGAAATGACTTATAAATCAATTACAGGTGGTATCTTCGAAGCAGGTTTTTCTGATTCTATACTTCAAATGTGGGCAGCTTTCCTTTATGAACTCCATCACGGCAAGCCTGTAAGCAAATTTGCCGGCTGCGTAAAACCAGATGAAGTAGCCCTGAGCCACGCACTCTTTACAGCAGCTTTAGAATCGCAAAAAAATCAAACAACTATAAAACTTTAAATAATAAAGATTTCAAGAGCCTGCGACATCAAATAGATTAAAAAAAGTGAATTAACTTTCCTGAGACTTTGATTTCGCGATGGCGTCGATGATGACGGTGAAGATGCCTTTTAAGGCGAATGTGCCGATTACATAAGATATGATCGCGCCGGTTACCGCTCTGCCGCAAGCTGTTGTAAGAGGCAAATCGCAAGCCAAAGAAGCCACCGCCATAATGAAAAATATGACAATTGCAAACTTTACCGAGATTTTCTTTACCAGTTTATCCATTGTTATCTATTGGCATGTTCCGAGGGCAACGCATCCTGTTCAACCTCTATCGCGATAGAATCGATCGGCTCAATTTTCACATTCGACAAAACCTCATCATAAGCAACAACCGGCAGCTTGGGAATAGCCCGTCGAACGATCTCGGCAAGCGGATACCTCAGCCGCGAATCGCAAAGCAGTATCACCGAATCATACGCCTTTTCCATCGCCTTTTTCCATGAGTTGGCGATCATCTGCGTCAGCTTCATCGAAACTTCCGGCGAAAGCGACAAATTGCCCAAATCATTATTTTCAGACTGCAGCGATGATACCAGTTTATATTCAAGGTCGGGATCAAATGTCAAAGCTGAAACTGTTCCGACCGGGTTCTTGTTAAGTTCTGTGATGGTCCGGGCAAGCGATTTTCTCACCAGCTCTGTCAGCAATGTAGCATTTTTGGTCTTGTGAGCGTTTTCGCTTAACGATTCGATAATCTTTGTCAAATCGCGAACAGGTATCCCGTCACGCAGCAGGTTTTTCAAAACCTTTTGCAGCAGGCCAACCGGTACAAGCTCGCCGATGGTCTCTCCAACCAGCGACGGCTGCGACTTACGCAAACGCTCGACAAGCTGCTGAACATCCTCACGGGATAAGATATCATGTGCATGGTTTTGGAGCACTTCCGAAAGGTGGGTTATCAGCACCGACTCAGGATCAATAACGGTATAGCCTGCCAGTTCAGCCCTTTCCTTATCAGCCTGCGAAATCCAAAGTGCCGGCAAACCGTAAACCGGCTCCGATGTTTCGATGCCTTTTACTTTATCGACAACCGCCCCGGAATCCATCGCAAGAAATCTTTCCGGGTCCAGCTTGCCGGTGGCGATTATATGGTCATGCAGACGAATCTCATAGCTGCCGGCGTCGAGTGTAATATTATCCTTGATCCTGATAAGCGGCAAAACGATACCCAGCTGCTGAGCGAATTTTCTTCTCAACGCTCCGATGCGGTCGAATATCGAAGATTTCTTTCGCGGGTCAACAAGTGCGATCAGCCTTACCCCTACAACAACCGAAAGGGCGTCCACATCGAGCAGTTCCTCAACCGGTGTTTCGTCATCGACCGCTTTGGGTTTGTTTTTATCTGCGGATTTT
Source organism: uncultured Candidatus Kuenenia sp. (assembly GCA_964542055.1). GTDB lineage: Bacteria > Planctomycetota > Phycisphaerae > Sedimentisphaerales > CAMDDF01 > CAZITB01. Next base: position 13,548 of record CAZITB010000050.1, on the reverse strand, counting down.
ACATTCTGCTTTTCCTGGATTTCCTGTTTGCGAAGCGTGTAACCGAAATATCCCAGCAAGCCGCTGATCGATAAAAATACCAGCGTCGGGAATCCGGGTATAAACGCTATCAGCGTAAGTACCACCGAAGCCGCTATAAGAGGCTGGCTCTTTCTGAAAAACTGGAATGTCAGATCGGTTGACATGCTTTGATTGGATGATGTTTTGGTAACCAGAAAACCAGAGCTGATCGCAATTACGATTGACGGTATCTGGCTCACAAGGCCGTCACCGATCGACAGTATCGAATAGGTTCTTACCGCATCGCCAAGCGTCATGTCCCGTGAATAGCCGATGATTATTCCACCGATAAGGTTTACCGCGGTAATGATAAGTCCCGCGATAGCATCGCCGGAGATGAACTTGCTGGCACCGTCCATGGCTCCGTAAAATTCGCTTTCGTTGACAATTTTTTCCCTGCGCTGCCTGGCCTGTTCGTCGGTTATCGTACCGGCATTCAAATCAGCATCGATGGCCATCTGTTTTCCGGGCATCGCATCAAGCACGAATCTTGCCGAAACTTCCGATATACGCGATGAACCTTTTGTGATAACGACGAACTGGATGATAACGAGGATAAGGAATATGACCATACCGACAACCAGGTTACCGCCTGCGACGAATTCGCCGAACGTTCTGATAATATGGCCGGCATCGCCCTGGATAAGTATCAACCTTGTTGATGCAACGTTTAGGCTAAGTCGAAACAGCGTAACAAACAGCAGCAGCGAAGGAAACGCAGACAGTTCCAGTGCCTCGTTTGTGGAAAGGGTTATAATCAAAACCGTTACCGCAAGCGATATACTGCACGCAAGGAATATGTCGAGCATAATAGTCGGAAGCGGTATCAGCAATGTGCCAAGAACCATTACGAGTGCCATGGCGAACAGCAAATTGCTGTGCTCGGCAAGTTTATGCGTGATCGGATTTATTTTTGTGTCATAACTCAAAATTACATCCCGTGAATTTCTTTGATACGTATCGCAAAGCAGTCATCGACCGCGACGATATCGCCGGTGGCAAATTTTACATCCTGAACATAAAGCTCTGCCGGCTGATTGATATTTTTGTCAAGCTGTAAAACCGAACCGGGCCCAAGCTGGAGCAGTCGTTTTACCGGAACCTGCGCATCGCCTAGACAAACAGTAACAGGCATATTTATATCGAGGAGCATATCCACTCCGCCCGCTTTGACATTTGCCGCTTCGACAGCCTGGCTTAATTCGACTTCCTGTACCTCTGTGCCGCTTTGTGTTTGTTCCTGTTGGTCTGTATTTTCCTGTTCTGCCATTTTTATTCCCTATATAAATCTAATTTTCTTCAGGATTATCTATCAGTAACGAAATTTTTGAATTGCATTGAACCGGCCGTGCCTTAAAACTCGGCTTATCTTTTATTTTGACCTGTAAGCTGGAACTCAAAGGTTTTTCTAACTTGATCACGTCGCCGGGACTTAGTGATACAAGGTCAGATAATGAAATCAATATTTCGCCAAGTTCGGCTCGTACCGGCAAATAAAGCCTGTTCAAGTTGGCCTGTCTGGCTATGTTAATTTTCTGAGGCGATGTTTCATTTTGTTCATACCGAATCTTGCCGGCAATGGTGTCGAGCATTTCAGAGTAGATGTAGATCGAAGCATCAGAAATTATGTTTTCTGAATTGCTGATGCTAAAGGAAAATTCATAAACTTCCTGCAGCTGTGATATTTCCAGGATCATTTTATCCTTTATCAGTTCGCTGTCAGCGGATACAGCTTTGCTGTCTCTTGATGTCAGAGATATTGATAAAGCATTGATTATATTTTTTGCTATGTCAACCAGCAGATTTTCTTCAAGAAAGGAAAGGCTCTTTTTCTCATTGGGTTCGATCTCGTCATCCTGGAGCATGTGCACCACCCATGCCATCGCGGTCTTCAAAGGTATTCTCAAAAAGCCGGCAACTTTTTCATTGCAACGGAACTGCATGAAGAAATCAGTCTCATTGTTCAAAGTTTCTTCAATCAAAGTCCAGCCGTAATGCTGTTCTGTGATCTTGATTTCGGATCTGATTTCACAGTAGCATGATTCAGAAAATTTTGCGGCAATATTCCTTGTCAGCAGGTGTGCAAATTCATTCAGATGTTCCTGGTGCTCGGTTTTGAAGTAAACCGGCTTTTTCCAGTTGTACTCTACGTAATCAACTTCCGGCTCCGGTTTTCGAGCGGCAGCAGTCTGGCTGAACAATTGTTTGAGTTTTTTAAATTTAAGGATTCCATTAACTTACGACGAACTCTTTAAAAAGTACTTTTTCTACCATCGGTTTTTTATTTGGAAACAGTATGTTGTTGAATTCTTCATAAATCTCAAGCTGTATTCTGTCGAGATTGCGAGAACCCTGTACCTGTATCAATGTAAGGCCCGCGAGATATTTGGTCAGCCAGTTACTCAAGAGAGGTTCCTTTTGTTTTAGAAATTCGGCACCCGCAACCGGGTCGAATCCCGCTTCCATCTCCAGTATGATCGTGGCACGTACATAACGCGAAAGGCTCGGTTCATCCAGACACGCCACCACTGGAGATAATTCATGGTAATAAACTTCCTGAGAGTTTTCCTGAATCAAATCCTGCATCTCCTGCTCAGGCGTTTTTTTCGATTCTGCCTCGGGCTTTTGAGCAGGTTTTTGAGCTACGGTGCTTGCAAGGAAAAAACCGCCTCCGGCACCGGCTGCTGCCATGACAAACACTAAAATCCATAATATCATCGAGCCGGATTTCTTTGCATCTTTTTCGACTACTTTTATATCTTCATTCTTTTCTTTATCTGCCATTAGTCACCTTTATCTGTAATTGAGTTCAAAATATCGATCTCTTTGATTCTTAGCTCTGTTATTTTTTTCTGTGTCGCGCAAATCTCGGCCCATTTTGAGCCCGGAAATTTAACCGAAAGTTTATCATAATATTTAAATGCCTCTTTGGGATTATCATCTTTATTGCAGTTGCCAAGCTGGAAAAGAATCCAGGCCATCTGCTTTAAATCGCCTTTCTGTTGTGATTCAATTTTCTCCAATGCAGTTTTATAATACAAACCGGCATTAGCATACAATTTGTCTTTGTATAATATATCCGCCAAACCAACCAGCTCGATCACATTGTTGGGATCGGGCTTAAAGTTTTCATCAAGTTTAAATTCCTCTACTATTACATTTACCTCTGCAGGTTCATTAATATCAACCATATTAGGTTCGACTTTTTCGATCGGCCTTATCATATTGGACTGAAAAGTCAATGCGTTGAGTTCCTTTACCAAATCATCCAATTCACCTCTGGACTGATCATTTGGATCCTTTTCGAACAATTTATAATCTTCTTCGAAAATCTGCTTTTTTAGCTGTTTTGTTTCTTGTATAATTAAACCAGCTTCATCAACTTGCTGAGCAAAGCAACACCAAACAAGCAAAAACAAAGTTATCAACGTTGTAAGTTTAATCGAACTCATATCGCCGGCTGCCCCTTTTCATTTAACTTTCCTGCATAAGCAAGTGCCGCCATCTTATAATCTTCCAGCTTGCTGTAACTGTCGCCGAGAAGTTTAAAAACTTCTTTCCGGATATCGCTGCGATTTTCCATCTCAAGAAGATTATTGCAGATATCGATACAGTCCTGATAACTTCCAAGTTTGATGTAAACTTTACCAAGATACAAACTGATATCATTGGCCTGCTCCATACTCGCCGGCTCATTCAAAGCATTCATCAACTCATCACAAGCCGATTTATAATCAAGACTATCATAATAACATTTGGCAAGTTCGAAGCTCATCTTCGAACGCAATTTCAGATCCGAAATAAAAGCCAGGTAGTTTCTCAAGCTCGGAATCGAACTCGAAGCAAGCTCGCTTGACCGTAATATATACGATTTCGCGATGACCGTTTCCACCATCAGTTCCTGCGGCAGATTTTCAACATCGACACTTTCAATCGTATCCATAGCACTAATATAATTTCCCTGCCTGGTATGCACAACAGCAAGCTCAATCAAAATGTTAACGCTCTCTTCATTCGGAAGATTGCCTTTGAGAGAATTTTTCAACGCCGCACTGGCCTGGTCAAATTCCCTAGTCTCAATCTTGGATTTACCAAGCAAAAGGTAAACGGGCGTGTAATCGATATCAACACTCCCATCATATTTCACACAGTTGGTCAGCCACTGGTTGGCTTGTTCAAAATCTTTCAATTCAAAATAGCACTGTCCCGCCCCAAGTGCCGCTTTGGCACGCACATGCTCAGAAATATCTGTATTATAAAGCCTCACAAAAGATTTAACCGCCTGGCCATAGTGCCCCGAACTCATCGAAGCCCTTGCAAGTTCAAGGTATGCCTCGTTTGCGATATCGCTTTGACGGTACTGCATAACAAGCTGCGTCAAATCCTGTTCCGCCCCCGAATAGTCCATAAGCTGTATTCGCAACTTGGCGGAATTAAGAAGGGCATAAGGTGCGACACTGCTGTGAACATAATGGCTTGCGGTTCTGTTGTAGTGATTTATTGCAGAATCAGCCAGCCCAATGCAATCGAGCATTACCGCGCCGCAGTAGCTTGCGTTGGCGACTCTTTCGTCATTTCTGTATCTCATCGAAAACCTGCGCCACACGGAAATGGCTTCCTGTGTCAAAAGCTCTTTTTGCAAATCCAGAGAATTGTAAGATTCAGGATTGAAAATTTTAATGGTTGGAATATCGAATCTTGCTATAAGGCCCGCAGCGCCCGCAGTATTTTCAGCTATCAGTTCAGCGGTAATATTGCTTGAATAAATTGTAACCGGAACACTCGTTTGATTTTTTGAAGTTTCCATCCAGTCGATATTCTGCCCGGCAGTGGAAGCTGTTTTTTCAAGTATTTCCTCGATCGGAGCATTTTTGGCAATCGCTGAATACCGTGTCCCGATATGTGTATGTTCGGTCGAAAAAACCTTTGGTATGATCGAGCCCTGGCTTATCTCTTCCATGCCCGCGGCAAGAATTTCTCTAAGCTGCTCCTGCTGTTTCGGCACAAAGTTATGAAACTCAATACCACTTGTCCAGCCGTCGGCAGGAAGCTCTGTTGAGCGGTTATTGATCGCCAGAACTTCGCGGGTCAGCGATTCACAAACTATAAAATAGCAGTCCGCCTCAAATTCCGTGTCAATAAACTCCCTGAAACATTCTATAAGCCCCAGAGTTTGGTAGGCACTTTGCCTTGCCTGGAGATATTTTCCCGATTTTATCTGTTTAAATGCAAGATGATAGTTCGCCAATGCCTTGACAAACGGCGACGAACTGGAAGTTGCAACTTCAAAATATTTTTTCGACTCAATATCGCCTTTATATTTATCAAGCGACAAAGCCATTTTCAAATGCAGGTAGTCACTTAATAGCTTGTCTGAAGGAATATTCGTAGTTAGATTTTCATCCAGTTTTTCATAAATATAAAAGGCTTGGCTGTAATTCTGCTTTGTAAACAACTCCTCGGCACTGGCCAGCGAGACAGGACCTTCATATTCCGTTTTAACTACCGGTTCAATTTCCGCGGTTTCCTTTTTAGGCGGTTGAATCTGGGCAACCCCAGGCTCTGCCGTTCCTGTTGTAACTTCCGGGTTAGCAGGTGTTTGCAGCTTTGCCAGCAAACTGGGCAAATTAAAATACACCCAAACCCCCGCACCAGCCAAAAGGACGGTATTGACTAGCAAAAACAGAAAAAAAGTGACCGTAACTACTGATTTTTTGCGTTTTTCTGATTTTTCTTGTCTTTCTTCCTGCCCCAAATCCAGACCTTCCGTGGTCACAAAGAATTCTTCAGGCGAAATATCTTCCTTGAAATCCTCCGCGAAAAGGTCAGATAGATTCAAATTACTTGCTTCAAATTCAGTTTTCTTGTCTTTTTTTTCCATTGTTTAGTTTTAACCGGTTAAAATAAACTAATCCGGCTAACTTAGAGCAACAATTGTGCCAGCCTGTGTTGTGCTTGTTTTCAGCCAGAAAATGCGTCTTTTTATTTAGAATCGGCATTATTTGTATAATGATTTGATACCTTGCACGTTTTTTTTACATCGAGATTCTGGCACTTTCCCCACGGCTTTAATAACCTTGACTTTGAGCACTTATTTTCTAAAATGACCTGACTATGAGTATGTATAAGGAAAGAAAACGCAAAAAACGCAAACCCACGAAATTTGAGCATTGGCTGCTTTATGCCTTTGTGCGGGTGGTAGTTTTTATAATCATGCTTTTCCCGGTCGAAAAAAGCCTCTCATTTGCCGCTTTTCTGGGCAGATTGATGTGGGACCATTACAAACGGGGCCGTGAAAGGGCACTTATCAATTTGAAACTGGCATATCCGGAAAAGGACTCCCAATGGCATGAGCAAACAGGCCGGCGAAGCTTCGAGCAGATCGTAATGCTGGTGATCGATATCCTTTACACCCCGAAAATCGTCAAAAAAGACAACTGGAAACAGTATTCGACCTATATCAATAGCGAATACCCCAAGTGGCTCATACATGAACACAAAGGCTGTTTGATGGTTACCGGCCATTACGGCAATTTTGAAATTCTCGGCTACCTGGTGGGGCTTTTCGGTTTCGATATCTACAGCATTGCCCGCCCGCTGGATAATCCGTATATAAATGATTGGCTTTACGGCGTCCGCGAGCGAAAAGGGCAGAAAATCATCAACAAAAAAGGTTCAACCAGCGAATTCGATGATATTCTCAGCAAAGGCGGAACAATCGGCATAATCGGAGACCAGGACGCCGGTAAAAAAGGCGTTTTCGTGGATTTCTTCGGCAGAAAGGCCAGTGCATATAAAAGTATCGCACTTGCCGCCATTTACTACAACGTTCCCATCGGCATCGGCGTAAGCAGAAGGGTCGGCAACCGGTTTTTCTTCGAAATTGAAACTATCCGCGTGATAACACCCGATCAATGGAAAGACAAAGACGACCCCGTTTTCTGGATAACACAGGAATACACCAAGGCATTCGAAGAAGGCGTCCGCAAGGACCCCAGCCAGTACTGGTGGCTCCACAGGCGCTGGAAAACCCGCCCCCGCAGCGAGCGAAAATAAACTCACCGATTTTATTTTGCAGGATTTTCAGCATCCGATTAAGGGTTTTGCTTATAGACAAATCATCTAAAAACCTTAACAATGTAATATTATTAGGGATTTTTATGAAAGGAAATGAAATGGCTAAAGAAAACATCAAAAAACTCGAAGCTGGAAACATCTATTTCTTCTATCGTCCTGATGTTGAGCAGGACCAGCCCGACGAAATCTCGGATGTCCAACGATTGTATATGGTCCTTGCCCTGGATGGAGGTGACAATTTCAGGCTCTCGATAATCGGTAAGAAAAAACTGCCTGATCCTTCTTCAAAGAGTAATAGGGTTTGGGGATTTATAGATGTCATAAGTTCAAGCGAAAGAACGATCAAGCATGAACTTGGCGAAAAAAGCTACGAAACCAAGACTCGCGGCACCCGCCATCAACCACCCGCAAGACCGGTAGGCGAAGGCAGGTATCAGATTTTGGTTCACGATGATCATACCCATTTGATTTATGATCTGGAGTTACCAGGAAAACCAAAAGAAACACAGGAATCTTTCGAAATAGAAGAACAGGCCAGTTATATAATAAGCGTTAAAAATCCTGAAAAAGGGGCTCCGAAAAACGCAGGATTACAGGCTAACCGACAAGCTGAGTTTCCGAAAACACTTCAGGATGTATTTCGCGACAGGAGATTCGCAAACGCAGATCCCCCGAAATTTTTGGACTATGAGGGATGCGAATTTTTGCTAATCAGTGCGTCCGATGACATCAAAGATGAACTGGGAATAACGGTGGACTCTGAAAAAGAAACCCTGGAAAAGTCAGATATTATGAATCAGCTGCATCTGGATAAGGAAAACAGGCCCGTTGAACCATTGGTAAAAGGTCATTGGGAATAATTTGCTAAGCCATTATTTAATAAAATGCAAATATCTTTAGCATCGAACTATGACATCGATATAGTCGCTGAACTGGCTAGCTATTCTGTGAAAGATGTCTATGGTAAACTCTCCAGCGATTTGGTCGGGGGCGGCCGCGCAAGCTACAGCTCACTGCCGGTTACTTTGTCTCATCTTGAAGATTACATCAGCGAACTTAAAAAGTATGATATGCATTTTACGTATCTGTTAAACAGCGCGTGTCTTTCCAATCGCGAATGGGATAGAAGATGGCAAAAGAAACTTTTTAAATTGATTGAAAAACTTATAAGCATTGGCGTAACAAGGCTGACAGTTTCAACCCCGATGCTTTTTAAAATAATCAAGACAAGTTTTCCTCAGCTGTATATAAAAGTCGGCATTTTCGCTCAAATAGATACTCCTCTGCGTGCAAGATACTGGCAGGACATGGGCGCAGATGAAATGACACTTGAGAGCTTTTCGATAAATCGTGATTTCAAAAGACTCCGCAAGATCAGAGAAGCTGTTACCTGCAAACTTCAGCTGATAGTCAACCATCCGTGTCTGCCTAACTGCCCGCTGCAATACTATCATCAAAACGGCCTTTCGCACGCATCTGATGGTAGCAATAAAATTTTCATCGATTACTGTTTCCTCACCTGCAGCTATCAAAGGCTAAAAGACCCTTCACTGATGATTAAATCTCAATGGATCAGGCCCGAAGACCTCCGCCATTATGAGGAGATTGGCATTGATACTTTCAAATTGCTTGAACGAAATATACCGTCCGCTCAACTGCTCAGCCGTGCCAAAGCATACCATCAACGGAAATCGCCTGCGAATCTTGCCGACCTGATTATGCCTTATGGCTTCCCGCAAAAGCAGATTAAAAAATGGAGATGGCTGATGAAAAATTTCTTCAAGCCTTTCCAGGTAAAACCCTCAAAGCTGATTCCGGTATATAAATTGATCAAGCAGCAGGGCATTATATTACCCCAAGACCAAAGATATATTTTCATAGATTCAAAAGCAATACCCGACGATTTTCTGGAAAAATTCAAAACCACTGACTGCATGCTTACCGATTGCAAGGCTTGCAGCTACTGTCAAAATTTAACTGAAAAGGTCATTAAAATTGACCCCGATTCAAAACAGCAGTCGATGGCAAATTATGAACATTTTGATAACTTAGTAACTACAGGGAAATTCTGGGATGTTAAATGAAAGATTAAGCCAGGAGGAATTGATAGATAAGCCCGATTGCCGCCAGGATATAATCTGTCAAAGCCACAAGTTTATGAATTTCATAAATAAATATTTCGGCGGAGTATCTCTGGTCAAAGATTTCATAGGTTACGCAGGGCAGCGGAACCATTCTAATCAGCCGTTACAAATTCTTGATATAGGTTCCGGCTCGTGTGATATACCTGTAAATATCCTCAAATGGGCAAAAAAACAAAACATCGATATAAGATTCACTTGCATCGAAAAAGATTCACACGCAATGCTGTTAAACAGGATACACACTCTCGCTCCTGATCTGCCCATAACATTGATAAACAGCGACATCTTCGATTACAAACCTGCCCAGCCGTTCGATTATGTGATCGCTTCGATGTTCCTTCATCATTTAGATGACCAGCAGATTGGCAGGCTCATCAGCCATCTGCTTGGCTTTACCCGCAAAGGAATTTTCATAAACGATCTCCATCGCAAAGCATCCACTTATCTAAGCTGTCTTTCACTGAGCCCGTTTATCAAAAAGCCGGTAAGGCATGACGCGTTACTATCCATCAAAAAAGGTTTCAGAAAAAACGAACTTGAAAATTACTTTAACTTACCCAAAAGTTCTTTAAGCGTAAAGACTCATCCATGGGGGCGGATAACGGCCTTACTTGAACTTGAAGGAGAAAATTTTGAACACTAATATTCTTTCAATTGCAACCGCCAGTCCCGACCGTTACATCGACGGGCCCAAGTCTTATGAATATTTCAAAAACAACTGGGCATTGAACCACAAGCAGGATCAGCTGTATAAAAAAGTTCTCACCAGCGGCCAGGTACAAGGGCGGCATATCGGTGTTGAACATGACAAAATGCCCCAACTGCTCGATCAGGATCAGCTGATAGAGAACTTTAGAATACAGGCAAGCAGGCTCACTTTTGAGGCTTCAACCGATGTTTTGAACCTCTCTGAAATAGCTCCTGCCGAGATTAAGGCACTTGTGGTTAATACCTGCACAGGCTACTTGTGTCCCGGGCTTAGTTCATATCTGCTGGAAGACCTTCAACTTTCACCTTCGACTAAAGTTTTCGATCTCATGGGAATGGGTTGCGGTGCAGCCATTCCAAACCTCGAATGCGCATCAGCTTTGGCAAACCAGTATAATGGATACGTTTTGAGCGTAGCGGTCGAAGTATGCTCCGCTGCAATCTTCGACAGCGATGATCCGGGCTGCATTATCAGCAATTGCATCTTTGCCGATGGTGCCGCAGCAGCAATCGTTTCGCCGGATGGTCAGCAGTCCAGAAGATTATTTAAAGTGCTGGATTTTCATACAGGTATCTTTCCCCAGTACCGTGATTACCTGAAATTTGTTTCCGATAATGGCATGTTAAGAAACGTCCTTAGCATGAAGGTTCCGTTTCTTGCAGCCAAAGCGATCAAGCAGGTAACCGCCGAGCTGTTAGCGAAAAACGGCCTTGATTTTGATGATATTGATCACTGGGCAATTCATCCCGGCGGCACTGCGGTACTTGAACAGGTTCAAAAACATTTGAATTTAAAAGATAACGACATCAAATATTCTCAGGAAATATTCAAAAAGTACGGAAATATGTCATCGCCTTCGGTAATGTTTGTTCTTAAAAATATTCTTGAAAACAAAGATGTGCAAAAGGATCAGCTTTGCTGCGCGCTTGCCTTTGGAGCTGGCTTTTCCGCCCATACAGCTTTGCTAAAGTTTGTTTGAAAAAAAAGCCCGGAAGAAATTGATCTTGCCGGGCTTTGAAAAACTTAATTTAGAATCAGCCTTCGTGTTCTGCAGCTTTTTCTTTTTCGTGCTGTTCAACGATCTGCTGCTGAACGTTGGGCGGAACCGGTTCATAATGGCTAAGTTCCATTGAATAGCTTCCCTGGCCAGCCGTTACACTCTTTAGCTGACTGTCATATTGTTTGACTTCCGAAAGCGGAACGATGGCTTTAATAACGATCATACCGCCGGGCAGAACTTCCTGACCTTCGATACGCCCGCGGCGTGAAGAAATATCGCCGGTAATATCACCAACGTTATCCATCGGAACCGTAATTTCCATGTGTACCAGCGGTTCCAATATCTGAGGCTTGGCCTTTGTAACGGCATCCAAAAACGCCCCCTTGCCAGCCATTCTAAACGCCACTTCCTTCGAATCCACCGGGTGATACTTGCCATCATAAACACTAACTTTAACATCCTGCAGCGGATAACCGGCAACCGCACCAGTTTCCATAACATCATTAACCCCTTTCAAAACCGCTGGTTCGTATTGTCCGGGGATTGATCCGCCGAAAATGTCCCAGGAATATTCGAGGGTGGGATCGCTGCCGCGTTGGGCGGGTTCTACTCTTAAATATACCTCACCAAATTGGCCTGCGCCACCGGACTGTTTTTTGTGCCGGTAATGGCCTTCGGCCTTTGCGCCGATAGTTTCACGATATGGAATTTTGGGCTGTTTTGTGTTGACTTTGAGCTTGAAGCGATGTTCCATCTTCGAGAGCATAACCCTTAGGTGCAGATCACCCATACCGCTCATGACCTGTTCTTTTGTCTGCTGATCACGGACTACTTTGAAACACTGGTCCTCTTCCATGAGTCTTTCAAGGGCATTTCCGATCTTGCTTTCGTCGCCTCTGCTTGCAGGTTCAACGGCTAAGGAGAACATCGGCTGAGGCAGTTTTGGCATTTCGAATTTACCATCAATCTTACCATCGTGAATCGTATCGCCAACCTGAAGCTCTTCTATCTTGGCGAGATTGACAATATCGCCGGCGATACCTGCATCGATATCTTCGGTGGCGGAGCCCTGGAATTTGAGGACGTGGCCGGGGCGAATGCCTTTTTTCTCGTCATTGCGATGGAGATCAGTATCAGTTTTGAGTGTTCCGGAGAAGACCTTTATAGATGCCAGTTTCATATTCGATTTGGGATCGAAACCTACGCGGAAAACCAGTCCCGCAAGAGGTCCTTCGGGGTCTGCTGTAAGTTCTGTTGCTTGCTCTTGGGTGATGAGTTTGGCTTTGAAATCATTTGGGTTGGGGCAATCGGCAGCGAAGAAGTCCATAACCTGCTTTACGCCGGCTTCGGTGGCGGCGTTTGTGAACATGATGGGGATTATGGTTCCTGTACGCATTGCCTTTCCAAAGGTGTTTTTGACCTGTTCAGGGGTTATATCATCGCCGCCCAGGTATTTTTCCATGAGCTGGTCATCAGCTTCGATAACGCTTTCGAGCAGTTCCAGATGAGCTGTTGAGGCATCGGAAAAGGCAGTATCACCTTCGCCTTTTGCAATGCAATCGACTACGCCGCTTTTATCGGGTGTGGGCAGATTGACGCATTTGCACTGGCTGCCGAAAGTGGCTTGGATGTTCTGGATGAGGGCTTCGAAATCGACGTTGTCCGAGTCCATTTTATTGATGATGATCAATTTGGGCTTGAGGGCATTTTCGGCGGCGTTATAGAGTTTTCTTGTGTTTACTTCGATTCCGGCAGAGGCGGATATGATCACTGCACAGACCTCGGCGGCGGGAATCGATGATAGTGCGGGGCCGATGAAATCTGGGAATCCCGGGGTGTCGATCACATTTATGCTTTTGCCGTTGTGATCGAAATGAATCAGGGCTGAGTGGATTGAATTTTTACGCTCTTTTTCTTCTTCATCGTAGTCGCATACGCTAGTGCCATCGTCAACGCTTCCGAGGCGGTTAACGATTCCGGCGGTATGGAGCATTGCTTCGGCGAGAGATGTTTTGCCGCATCCGGCGTGGCCGAGCAGGACGATGTTTCTTAAGTCACCAGTACTTGCCAATTTATGAGCCTCCAAATAATAATTGATTATTTTTTTGTTAGCTAGCAAAGAATTCTGGATGGTAACTTATTTGCTTGTTTCGGGCAAGAGTTTTTTAAAAAATTACAAATTAGCGACTTTTTTTTCGAAGGGTGAGAATGGAGTTTGTTGTTTGTTCATTTCGGGCGAAGCTAAATGGCATTTTAGTGGTGCATTTTTGGGCGGTAATTGGGGCGGTTTTGATTTGCGTGTTTGGTTGAAATTGTACCAAAACTGCAAGCTCAAAAATGACACTAAGTATTTAAGACTCGGGGTGAAATTTAATGTAAGTGCTTGTTAATACTAGGCTTATGTTGAGTTATGGTAAAATAAAAAAGTGTGCGGTTTTAGGCACTTTTGAGCGAGTTTTGGTGAGTTTACCCCAAGTTTAGTTCAGTTTGGGTTAAGTTTGGAGCAGTTTGCGCGATTTTCGGGAAAAAGGGCGTTTTTGCCCGGCAAGTGAAAAATT
>CAZITB010000049.1:0-19056 GCA_964542055.1 uncultured Candidatus Kuenenia sp. | reverse complement strand
AAAAAAAGCGACTAGCTCATTTCTGAACCAGTCGCCCGGAGGAGTGTATGAAAAATTTCATTTTACACTGTTTATATGCAAAAAAATCTTCTTTGTTCATAATTATCCAAACTTTTTCGCCGCCTCATCTGCTAAACCCTGATTCCGCTCGGCATAAATAGCGGTCGCACTCATCTTGTTGTGGCCCAGCAGAGCGCCTGCAGTCTCGTAGTTAAACATCTTTCTTGCCTTTGTAGCTGCGGTGTGGCGAAGCTGGTAAGGTGTCCACTTGGGCAGTTCCGTGTCAGGATCTCCGCCGTTGGTCTTAATATCCTTTCTGGCGGCAGTTATGGCTCTTAGTACAGCTTTTCCATAGCTCTTGAAGTCATAAATATCCCCGGGCTTTCTGGATGGATTGTCCTTTCTATTCGTTCCAACGGAATTACCATAAGAAATAGGAGTTTTTCTTTTAGCAGTGTTTTGATCACGCCTGTATTTTTCAGATTCAGCAGGTGAAAAACAGTAGCTATTCTCGTTTCGTAACAGAAACGGAGTCAGTATCTTCTGGCCTTGTGGGCCAATTGGTACTATTCTTTCATGGCCGCGGTAGAGGTTCTTATGTCTTTCCGGGTAATAATGCCATATTTTGCCAGAGCGTTCTATATCTTTAGGCTTCATCTGCAAAACCTCGCTTGGCCTCATACCTGTCAAAAGTTGTATTTGAACGATGGCAGATAAAACTGGCGAAAGGTAGGGCAATACCTTATAAACATGTTCCTCATCCACCGGTTTAACCGGTTTGGATTCTTTTGCTGCAGAGCGGTTTCGTTTCAAGCCGTCAACGGTCAAAAGTCCTTGGTATGTTATCATGGGTATCATCTGCCTGCTGGCAGCCCACTTAAACATCCTTTTAACGATACCGATTCGCTGATTAATAGTTCTTCGGCAAATATTCTGATTGATCAATTCGTTTCTTAATTCTATGAGTTTTAAGGGTCCGAAGTCCTGCACATCAGTTGTGGCAAAGGTTTCAAGCAAAGTTTTTAATGAATGTCGAATATTGTCGACTTCTTTGGTATTTTGTCCGTTATGGTCTTTGTAGTACTCTTTGGCATGCTCATTGAATGCCTTTGCAAGTTGGGCAATATTTTCAACGGATTTTGAAATTGGTTCATCGGCATTAAAAACAGCTTTGGCTAGGATAGTTTTAGCGCATTCGATTGCAACATTGTAATCATTGGTAGCTATTAAGGATCCTATAGGAATCAACGGCCTTGCCTTTACAGCATCTTCACCAGGCAATTTTACTTTCCACCAGTAGCGGTTACCGTTCTTGTAAATGGTTCCAGGAAGATTGTGTTTTTTTCTTTTTTTTGCCATTTTCGCGTCTCCTAAATCATAAAAAAGTTATAAAAAAGGTTATACGGCGCGAAAAAACTTGTCAAATACCAAACAGAAGTGTCTTGTAAGTGCTTGCATTATAAGAGGTTAAAAAAATGGGCGATACTGGACTTGAACCAGTGACCCCTAGCTTGTCGAGCTAGTGCTCTAGCCAACTGAGCTAATCGCCCAAGATGCGGCTGGCTTGAAAATAGATTTTACCGCAATTCGAATAATTTACTGATATGGTGGATGTTTTGCAAGTGAAATCGAGTAAAAAGTTTTAAGAAGGATATGATGTGTTTGTGTTTTGCTGATTGTGAGAAAGCTCGCAATGGGTTTTTGTGATAAAAGTATCTTATTTTCTGTAAATTACGGAAATTCCTGCCCTTAATCCAAGCATCCTCCCTATTTAATTTAACGACAAACCAACTAAAATATAAAATATGGATGAAACCGGAAATAATAGAAGTAAAATGGGAGAAAAGTTTAGAAACGTGACTTTAGAAGATTACGAACCATTGATCGGCTCAGAAGCAGTTGAAAGGATCGATAAAAAGGCTGAGAAGCTTCGCGGTCTTCATATCGCCAATGTAAATTCGACGTATTACGGTGGCGGAGTGGCGGAGGTTCTTTCATCGCTTACGCTTTTGATGAATGCGGTTGGTATAAAAACCGGCTGGCGAGTGATTCAGGGATCGCCGGACTATTTCAGCGTTACCAAAAAGATTCATAATGCGTTGCAAGGTGGAGATATAAACTGGACCGATCGTAAGCGGCATCTTTATGAAGAGGTAGTTTTTCAAAATGCGATACGTAATCATCTGGACCATGATTTTGTGGTGATCCATGATCCTCAGCCGCTGCCAATGATAGAGCATTATGCTAAGAATGGGCCTTGGATATGGAGATGTCATATTGATTTTTCTGATCCTAATAAAAAGGTTTGGGAATATATACGAAAATTTGTAGAGCAGTATGATTCTGTGGTTTTCAGCATTAAAGATTACGAGGCGGATATTGATACGCCGCAGCATTTTTTTATGCCTGCGATAAATCCTTTTTCTATCAAGAACAAAGAATTAAATGAGCAGGAGGTTATGGAGCGGTTAAATCATTACAATATACCTACGGACTTGCCGCTTGTGGTTCAGGTTTCAAGATTTGACAAGTACAAGGATCCGGAGGGGGTTATCAAGGCGTTTAAGATAGCTCAAAAACAAGTTGATGCTCGGCTGGTGCTGATTGGGAATATTGCAACCGATGACCCGGAAGGTTCGGAGGTTTATCAATCTTTGCTGGAGTGTGAAAACGACAGGATTTTGATAATGAGTGAAGAGGATACTGCTCTGATCAATGCTTTGCAGCGAAAGGCGGCGGTTGTGCTGCAAAAATCGATACGTGAGGGATTCGGGCTTACAGTTGCTGAGGCGATGTGGAAGGGAACGCCGGTGATCGGTGGTAATGTAGGAGGTATAAAATATCAGATCGAAGACGGGGTCAACGGTTATCTAGTTGATGATATTGAAAGCGCGGCGGAGAGGATCGTAAAGCTTGTAAATGATGAGAAGCTGCAGAACGAGATGGGCGTCAGGGCCAGAGAGACGGTCAAGAAAAATTTTTTGATGAGTCGGCTTTTGGAACAGTACCTGGATATGTTCAATTCATTTGAGACTATTTATCGTTTGAAATAATCATGATGTTAATTTAATTGAAAGACCAGCTATAGAGAGTCAAGAATAAAATAGAATAAATTTTTTTATAGCTCTTTGACAATTGAAGATTCCTCAGGATTTTGGATTATAACCTTTGCGGATATAGTCTCTGCGGTCGGTCATTATTCGCCAGACGACATGGCATAGTTTGTTGGCAACGGCAGTGGTAGCAACCAGGTGATGTTTATTTTGACGATGTTTCCTTCGCCAAAAATCTCTTAAATCACCTTCTGTTATCAATGCTCGATATGCCATCTGCCACAATGACCGTCTTAAATACGGAGAACCACGCTTGCTGACAGACCTTCTGGGAGCATCATATTGGCCTGATTGAAATACTTTTGGGTCAAGTCCTGCAAAAGCCACCAATTGAGAAGGCTTTTTAAAGGCTTCTATGGGACTGATTTCTCCATACAGACTTACAATGGTTAATTCAGTAGCTCCCGGCAGCGTAAACAGGTACTGCGGCAACTTTGCCGATAGTTTGCTGATTTCGGCATCTATTTTTTTGCGAACCGGCTCAAGTGCTTCGATTTGCTCAAGCAAGAACTTTATGCCTGTGCTAAAGCCATAATGACCTCGATGCATACCCACAGAGTTTTGGGCACTATCAATCAACTTTTGTGTTTGTAGCGGCCCGAATCTGCCTCTTGAAGTTTTTCGTAAGAGCTCGCCAAGGTCGTCAATGTCAAGTTCCATAAGTTCTTTTGGAGTAGATGCGGTTTGCAGCAATTTCATTGATGTTTTACCAAATTTATTGGTAAAAAGCCCTTCATACTCCGGCCATACAGGATGAAGCCTTGAATTAACAAGCTGCTTTATCATGGCACCCTGTTTGACGATTCTGTACCTTAATCTGGTGATCTGTCTGCAATTCATTGCCAGTTCATCAGGTACAACGGCAGCTTTATACTGATTGCTTCGCAGCAGATTTGCGATATGAAAAGCATCATGTTTATCTGTTTTGCATTTGCGAATAGCCTGTTTGGCCTGCTGGGCGGTTTGGATAGGATTCAGTACAATTACATCATAGCCGTTACGCCTTAAAAAATCGTGTAAACTGTACCAATAGTGGCCTGTAGCCTCCATTCCGGTCAATATAGATTTTGACCTTCCTGTTTGCTTGAGGCAATTGAGGATTGCTTGAAAACCGTCAGCATCGTTTCGGATAGACCTTGGTCTGACAAGATATTGACCATTGGTATCAATGATACAAGCTACATGTTTTTGTTTGGCCATATCAATGCCGCAAAATCGCAAATAGTTCTTTGATGTTTTCATTGCTTTAACTCCTGTTTGTGTCCAGTTATCCCTGCACCTTACTGACCCGCAACCTCATCTGTGATACGGAGCAGCCCAACAAGTTGAGTCTCCAACCAGCTCATACGCGGCTATTCACTAAGGTCAGGGGATGGCAGTCTTTCGTACGAGGCTAAAACCTCAAGGAAAATATCGCCACTTATTCCCTGAACAAGTTCTCTGTTAATTTTTCAGTTATTTGTTTTGAGTAATCCGGTGCCTTGGTTTCTATAGGCAGTATCTGATAGTATCCGTTTGGTGAAAGCATTGAATAACTTTCAAATGCTATCAGGTTCATATTGATAAGGCGATCTTTTGCAATTTCAAACTGGTTATAATCCAATGAAACAGCCTGGCATATTTTTTCTTTGCGATAAAAGCTGACGCCATTTTTGTCGGCAACAAGCACAAGGAAAAGATACAGCACCATATCCTGGTGTGTCATAACCTCGAGAAAGCCGTTTCTTACCAGCCGATGATCGAGCCAGGCGAAAGAGCCTTTGATGTTCCTTATATTTTTGGGTTGCGGTATATGATATTTTTTCATAGTGTATGTCTCCGTGATATTTTCATATAGCCGCCCCCATCGTCCCGCCCACTCGATGAACTTTAAAGAAAAAAGAAAAAATATCACATTTTGGGACAAAATTTCAAGGGCGGCTTTTTTCATTTCTGAGAATCTTCCAAAAAAGTAAATTCAACCGGCTTGTCAGCCGGAAGTAAAAGTTTAATAAGATACAACAATTTAGCTCTTGCAGAGCTAAGTAAAAGCAGACTGGTCCAACGGGGATCAGTAGCTTTAATCATTAACTGAACTATATGAGGAACTAAAATGAGAATTGCAAAATTGATGATGATTTCATGCATGTTTGCGCTGTTTTGCGGAGCAGCAGAGGCGCAGGTTGGAAATGTTACAGATAAAATGATAACCAACCATATTGAAAGAGAGTTACGAACAGATAATTTCATAAGTGCAGATTCGATCGATGTCAAAACTGCTGAAGGGGTTGTATCATTCGGCGGGACAGTTAGCAGTATGTTGGCTAAAGACAGAGCTGTAAGTATAGCCGAAGCTACAGTTGGAGTACGCGGGGTGGTAAATAACTTGCAAGTTGTTCCGTTGATTTCCAGAAATGATAGTGAACTTAAGAATTACATACAGAAACTGATCAAAAATAATCCCGCTACAAAACTGTACAAGGTTGAAGTTGAGGTCAAAGATGATGGGGTTGTGAATTTGACCGGTACAGTTGATTCATGGCAGAAGAAACAGCTTGTCAAGAAAGTTGTTAAAAGTGCAGGCGGGGTAAAGAAAATAAATAATAATATAGAGGTGGATTATAAAGTTGACCGAGAAGATAATGAAATCGAACAGGAAGTCGAGCAGCGTTTGAGGTTCGATGTAAATGTAGATGATGCATTGATCGATGTGACGGTTGAAGATGGAAGTGTTATTTTGAGCGGTACGGTAGGGAGCTTGCAGGAAAAAAGGCGAGCAATGAATGATTCCTGGGTTGCGGGCGTCCATTTTGTAGATGCAACGGAGCTTGATGTTGAATATTGGGCTCGTGATGAAATGCGTCGAAAAGAGATGTTCGATGGTCTTGATGATGAGGAAATCAAAGAGGCAGTAAAAGACACATTTATGTATGATCCTCGTTTGTACTCGTTCAATATTGAAGTTGAAGTTCAAGACGGGGCGGTTACCTTGAGTGGTGTTGTTAGTAATCTGCAGGCCAAGCGAGCGGCCCAACAGGATGCCCGTAGTGTATTTGGAGTAAGAAGGGTCATCAATAATGTTAAAGTAAGGCCTGCAAACGTTCCATCAAGTCAGGTTCTGAAAAATAGAGTTGCAGATGCATTTCTAAATGACCAGTATATTGAAAGGTATTCGCTTAATATTACAGTGATTGAAGGCGGAGTTTATCTTTCAGGTGAGGTAAATACATCATGGGAGAAAAACTGGGCTGAAAAGGTTGCTTCGGATGTAAACGGCGTGGTTTATGTAGTTAACAATATTGAAACAGAGTACCAATGGGAATGGAAGCCGGATTGGGAGATCGTAGAGGATGTGGAAAGTGAGCTTTTCTGGAGTCCGTTTGTTGACAGTGATGACATTGAAATTTCAGTCAATAGCGGAATAGTGACCTTGACAGGCGAAGTTAATACGTTTTCCGAAAGACAAAGCGCCGAAGAAAATGCTTTCGAAGGCGGAGCTCGCGACGTAATCAATAATATTGTAGTTGATTCTGAAGATTACGGGCCAAATTATTACGGGCCATATTACCCTTACGGACCATATACTCCTTACAGTTACACTTACGGTAATTATTACTATCCTATTCCATACTAGTGGAAGAAGGTTTATATAGATGTGTCTGGAGCTGGAGAGATTCGGCTTCAGACATTTTTTTAGTATTCGAAATTTTATTACAGGTGAGATAATGGATGATATAAATATGGTATCACAAACGGACGAGATGAATATGAGACGCGGTTTGGTCGGTACGGGTTGGTTTACGGTCATAATTGGGGTGGCGGCGATACTGCTTCCGTTTATAGCGACCTTGACTATTCAGGCGATAATAGCTATAGTTTTAATAATTGCCGGTGTAACTCATTTAATTCATGCTTTCCAGGTCCACAAAGCCAAGGGGATGGTGCTTGGGATACTGGGCGGTTTGCTTTATGGGGCGGCGGGACTTCTTTTGATATTTTTCCCGATGAGGGGTGCTTTGTCATTAACGGTATTGCTTGCTATTTTATTTTTATTTTCAGGTGTGTTCAAGATTCTCCTTGCTATGCAGATAAGGGGTCAGATGAACTGGGACTGGCTCATGTACAGTGGTTTTTTTTCAATTTTACTCGGTATAATTATATGGTTGAGTTTGCCGGAGGCGGCAAGGTGGGCAATTGGATTGCTTGTTGGAATAGAGCTGATTTTCAGTGGTATATCAATGCTTATGATTGCACGAGCTATAAATAAACAAAGCCAAGTTTAGGAGACATATTATGCTTTTGAGTGTAAAAAATCTGATGAAATATTCTATCAATGCCAAAGATGGAAATATTGGACAAGTTTACAGTTTTTTGTTTCATGAGGATATGTGGGTAATACGGTATTTGGTAGTTGATACAAGTAAGTGGCTGCCGGGGAGAAAAGTTTTGATCATTCCATCGGAGATAGGCGCTCCTGATGAGGATAACAAGACACTTGGTGTAAATTTGACTAAAGAGAAGATAAAGGACAGTCCGGATATTGATACGGAAAAACCTGTTTCAAGACGGGAAGAAGAATCTTTGTATAAATACTATAATTGGGCACCATATTGGGGTGCAGGTTACGGGCCGATTTTGACGCCTTATGAACCGGTTGTACCGGGAGTTAGTGAAAAGTATCAGAGCGAGGTTTCAGAATCTGAAGATGAACGCAAGCAGCAGTCTCATTTGCGCAGCGCACGAGAGATTTTAGGTTACAGTATAAGTGCTTTGGATGGAGAAGTCGGTTTTGTGGAAGACTTTTTGATAGATAATGAGAAATGGAACATTAACTATATAATTCTCGATACTCACAAGTGGCTGCCGGGTAGAAAGATCGTTTTGCCGGTAGAGTGGATTTCGGAGATAACTTGGCATGAGAAGGAAGTTGGGCTTGATGTTAAAAAGGATACGGTAAAGGGCAGCGCCGATTATGATCCAGATAAAAAAATAGGCAGTGATTACGAGGCTCATATTCACAGCCATTATGACCAGTAAGTTATGAGCAGCAGATATAATGAACAATGCGGATAAGATACATATTGGTACCTCTGGATGGTATTATGATCATTGGAAAGGAATATTTTATCCGGAAGATATAAAAAAAGCGGAGATGTTCGATTATTATGTTGACCGGTTTGAAACGGTTGAAATAAATAATTCTTTTTATCATTTGCCGGGTGAAAAAACTTTTGAAAACTGGCGGGAGAAGACCGGAGATAATTTTCAGTTTGCGGTCAAGGGTAGCCGGTATATTACGCATATGAAAAAGTTGAAAGATCCGGAAAAGTCTCTTGTGAAATTTATGGATCAGATCGAGGGGCTGGGCGATAAACTGGGGCCGGTTCTTTTTCAGCTTCCGGCAAGTTTTAAGATTAATTTGAAGAGGTTAGAAAATTTTTTGGAAAAACTGCCAAAAGATTTTGTCTGCACGTTTGAATTCAGGAACCCGAGCTGGTTTGAAAGTGAAGTTTATGAGATGCTGGGGAAATATAATGCGGCGTTTTGTATTTATGAGATAGCTGGGCAGATGTCTCCCGAGGTTGTAACGGCGGATTATATTTACGTGCGGCTTCATGGGCCCGGTGGTGCATACCAAGGCAGTTATAGTCCGCAAAGATTGACCGGTCTGTCTAGGAAGATAAAACGTTGGACCGATGATGGCAAGAAAGTTTATGTTTATTTCGATAATGACCAGAAGGCATTTGCGGTCCGTAATGCTCTTGATTTGAGAAGATATACAGAGAACAAGTGATGCCAATACTTAATGCTGATATAGCGAGATTGCTTGACCAGACGGCGGATTTGCTTGAGATCAAAGGTGAAAATCCGTTTCGGGTGAGGGCTTATCGTAATGCGGCCAGGACGATAGAGAGTGTTTCGGTAAGTGTAGCGGATGTGGTTGCCAAGGGGAGTGATTTGTCGGAGTACCAGGGGATTGGTAAGGATTTGGCGGGGAAGATAGAATCGATTATTTTGACGGGTAGTTTCGAAACTCTGGATAAAGCTAAAAAGCAAATACCGGAAGAACTGGTAACGCTTTTGAAGATTTCGGGGCTTGGGCCCAAGCGGGTGGCGAAGCTTTATCGAGAACGGAAGATCAACAGCGTAGAGAAATTAAAGAAGGCGTTGAAGGCGGGCAAGATAAGTGAGTTGGAGGGGTTTGGCAAGAAGATAGAGAGTAATATTGCGGAGGCTTTGGAGAGATATGAGGAAACGAAAAGCAGCAGGTTTTTGATAAAGACAGCAGAAGATATCGCAGAGCCTCTTATGGAATATTTGAGCAAAGCTAAAAGGGTTAAGAAACTCGAAATTGCCGGCAGTTACAGGCGAAGGAAGGATACTGTAAAGGATCTGGATATTCTGGCGGTGTGCGAAGATGGCAGCGATATGATGGAGAAGTTTGCCAATTATGATAATGTGGTGAAGGTGGTTAATAAGGGGCAGACGAAATCTTCGGTTATACTGCGAAGTAATATTAATGTTGATATTCGGGTGGTTGAGGAGGACAGTTACGGGGCTGCGATGGTTTATTTTACGGGTTCGAAGGATCATAATGTGGCGATAAGGAAGATAGCAAATGGGTATGATTTGAAGCTTAACGAGTATGGGGTTTTTGAGGGGAAAGAAAGAGTTGCGGGGAAAAGTGAGAAAGATGTTTATGAAAAGTTGGGTTTGAAATATATCGAGCCAGAGCTTCGGGAGAACAGGGGTGAGATCGATGCGGCCAAAGAAGGTAAATTGCCCAAGTTGTTGAAACGGGAAGATTTGAAGGG
Source organism: uncultured Candidatus Kuenenia sp. (assembly GCA_964542055.1). Lineage (GTDB taxonomy): Bacteria > Planctomycetota > Phycisphaerae > Sedimentisphaerales > CAMDDF01 > CAZITB01. The sequence continues at coordinate 9,149 of CAZITB010000049.1, read as the reverse complement.
CGATTTGCATGTGCACAGCGATTATACGGATGGGAAAAATACGATCGAAGAAATGGCGATCGCTGCGAGGGAGCTTGGATACAGTTATATTGCAATTACGGATCATTCGCCGCATTTGACAGTTGCTGGGGGGATGAAGCCGGATGAATTGCGCAAGCAGATCGATGAGATTGATAAGATCAATGAGAGGGTCGAGGGGATAGAGATTTTGAAAGGGTGCGAGATCGATATTCTTGAGGATGGGAGTCTGGACTTGCCGGAGGATATTCTGAAACGGCTGGATGTGAGGGTGTGTTCGATTCATCATAAGTTCGGGCTTTCTAAAAGGGAGCAGACAGAACGGCTAATCAGGGCGATGGATAATGAATATTTTCAGATACTGGGGCATCCCAGCGGGCGGCGGATAAATGAGCGGCCCGCGATGGAAATAGATATCGATAGGATTTTTAAGGCTGTCAGAGAGAGGGGTGGTTTGCTGGAGCTTAATGCTCATCCGCAGAGGCTTGATATTGATGATATTCAATGCAAGATGGCGAAAGAGATGGGGATCAAGGTTGTGATATCCACCGATTCTCATAATACAGAGCATTTGAAGTATATCAAATATGGGGTTTGGCAGGGAAGGCGGGGTTGGCTAGAGGCAGATGATGTGGCTAATACTCGCCGTTTGAGCGGTTTGAAGAAGCTTTTGAAGCGATGATTTTTTTATTAACCTGACTTTCAAGCAATAACCTGCCTTTGATTGAGAATTATCCTGATTTAAATGGAGGATTGATTGGGATAAATTGGTTTTGTGGCGAAATGTAAATTTATCAGGGAGAAAATAATGATTTCATCAAATCATCTAAGACAAAATATACTTACTGATCAATGGGTAATTTATTCACCTCAACGAGGTAATCGTCCGCAAAGCGCGGAAGTTCATAAAAAGAAAAAAAGTAAAGAACTGCCAGAGAAAGATGATGGTTGTCCTTTTTGCCCGGGTAATGAGGAGATGCTGCCGGAGATTTTGTATGAGGTAGAAGCTAAAAATAAAAGCGGCTGGATAAACAGAATAGTGCCCAATAAGTTTGCGGCATTGAGCAGTGATGAGGAGATAAAAGGTGGTAATCACGGGATATATTTAACAACGTCTGCTTATGGAGTTCATGAAGTTATTATCGAGACGCCTGCGCATAATCGTGATTTGCCGGATATGTCGCTTGGTGAGATCAATAAGGTTATCGAAAGTTATGTTAATCGCTACAAGCATATACTCGATGAGCATGATGATATTTTGAATATTATAATTTTTCGAAATCATGGTGCAGGCTCGGGGACGTCGCTGATTCATCCTCATTCGCAGCTGATAGGGACGGCGATAGTTCCCAAGTATATTCATGATAAGCAGGAGCTGGCTGAGAAGTATCGTGCTGATAAAGGCAAGTGTATTATGTGTGATATGTTCAAGTATGAAAAACACGATGAGAAGCGGGTGATCTATGAGAATTCGTCGTTTCTGGGGATAGTTCCGTTTGCGGCGGAAGTGCCGTATGAAATATGGCTGATACCGCAGAAACACAGAGCAGATTTTTCTGAAGTAAATGCGGCGGAAATGGGCGACCTTGCTACAGGGCTTAGAGATGTGCTGACTATGCTTGAGAAACTGCTTGGCGATACTGATTATAATTACATCATTCATTCGTGTACCAGGCAAAAGAGTGATTCGGAAGCGCTTCATTGGTATTTGCAAATAAGACCGAGGACTTCGATTGCGGCAGGGTTCGAGATCGGGTCGGGAATTCATATCAATTCGTCGATTCCCGAAAAAGATGCGCAGGCTTTAAGAGAAATGTAATTTAACGCGAGAAAGCAGGAGACGATAATGGGACTTATAAAAACTGACCAAAATCTTAATCAGAAAATGAGAGATTATTTATTACAGGATTTCGATCCGATGTCGGCTGGACACAAGGAGGATACCAAAAGTGAGCCGAAATGGGAAAAGATGCACGAAGCGGGTACGGAGCTTTGGGTTGATTCGGGCAATATCGGTGAGATTGAAAAGGTATGGACGAGCGAGTTTTCAGCAGTGACGGTTAATAATACGCTTTTGAACAAAGAAATTCAAAGCGGCGGATATGATGAACTTACAAAAAAGATAGCGGGAATACTCGGTCAGTTTGGCCTTGATGAGAAGGAGAAAATTCTTGAGATAAATTTTGCATTGAATGTTTTTCATGGTTTGCGGCTTGTTGAGAAATTTGATTGTTATGTTTCGCTGGAGGAGCATACTGATCTGGCGTTCGATGTGGATAGAGCGGTTGAATATGGAAAGAGAATATACAGGGTTTGTCCGCAGAAATTTTTGATCAAGGTTCCTTTTACGGCGGCGGGGCTTTTGGCGACGCGTAAGTTGTCGGCTATTGGTGTGCCGGTTAATCATACGCTAGGTTTTTCGGCTCGGCAGAATTATTTGATGGCCAGAGTTGCTCAGCCGGCTTATGTGAATGTTTTTCTTGGCAGGCTCAACAGTTTCGTTGGAAACAATGAACTTGGCAGCGGTGAGTATGTCGGTGAGAAGGCGACGCTTGCATCACAAAGGGCTATCGATAAGTTGCATGCCGAAAGAGTGACAAGTTCGAGGCAGATAGGTGCTAGTTTTCGCAGCGGGATACAGGTTGTTGATCTGGCGGGGATAAATGTTATGACGATGCCGCCGAAAGTTACGAAAGAATTTCTTGATCTGAATTTGAAGGATAAGGATATAGTTGATAAGACAAATGAAGATTACAAGGTGGGTGTCAATGGCAATGTTGACTGGGGACAGATAAGGCTGGCAACGCTTTGGGACGTTGATGAAAAATTAGTAAAATGTGTTGATGACTTAGAGAGTGAGAATATTGATAGTTTTACGCCGGGTGATCTTTTCGGTTTTTTCCGGGAGCATGATTGCGGTGATGTTCTGGTTGAGTGGAGTGATGCGGAGATGGATAAAAGTTATACCGAAGGTAAGATTCCGATGGTTAAGAACTGGGCGGATGATCTGGAGAGCGGAAGGGTTGGTCTTGACAGTTTGATGAATCTGGCAGGGCTAAACAGTTTCCGAAAAGATCAGGACGCGATGGATGAAAGAATTAAAGAAGTAATAAAATAGCAAAGGAGTTTTTATGATAGATACAAAAATTGATAAGATGCAGCGAGTTCAGGAAAGAGCGGAGATGTATCGTAAAGGGAATGAAGCGTTTGCCAAATGGGCCGCAGGGTATGGGGTGATAAAACACACTGATTTGACACAGTGCAGGATTTTTAAAATGGCAGAGCATTTGGAATTGAAGGGGGTTGTCAAAGATAAGGAAGATATTTTGGGGTATTTACATTCCGCGGATAGGATAGCCAGTGCGGGGATGTGGCTTGTTGGGCATATGACTTATGCGCGGAATGTTTATCTTGACGGTAGGGACCTGGCGGAGGATGATTTCAAGAGTAAGCCGGAAGGCCATACCGGCGGTGCTTTGAATATTGTGATAGCATATACCGGTTATATGGCGATAAACGCGATAACAGGTATAACAAGGTCGTGGCTGATGGGGCAGGGGCATTGTGTTGCGGGGATAGATTCGATCAACCTGATTTTGGATAATATGACCAAGGCACATGCAGAGAGGTATGATCTGAGCGATGAGGGGCTAAGTAAGTTTGTTCGTGATTTTTATCTGCTGAAGGTTACGCCTGAGGGGCATCCGGTTTCGCCTATCGGCAGTCATGTGAATGTTCATACGGCCGGTGGAATGATCGAGGGCGGATATCTGGGATTTGCCGAATTGCTTTACAGCCATATGCCGCTGCCGGGTGACAGGCTTGTTACGTTTTTGAGTGACGGTGCGTTTGAAGAGCAAAAAGGCGGTGACTGGGTTCCGAGATGGTGGCGAAACAACGACTGCGGATTGGTTGCACCGATAATGATCGCCAACGGCAGGCGCATCGATCAGCGGACGACGGTTTCTATGCAGGGCGGTGTTGACTGGTTCAGGGAGCATTTGGAGCTGAATAATTTTGAGCCGTTCGATATCGATGGCAGAGACCCGGCGGCTTATGCGTGGGCGATATGGGAAATGGAAGAGCGATTGAGTGCGCATGGTAAAGCGGTTGAGAAGGGTTTGGGAAAGTACCCGGTTCCGCTTCCTTATACGATAGCTGAGGTTCCCAAGGGTTTCGGTTTGCCAAACGCTGGGACAAATGCTGCTCATAATTTGCCTGTTGAGCCGGATACTGCGAGTAATCCTGCATCGCAGAAAGAATTCAATATGGGTGTTCGGCAGTTGTGGGTGCCGCTGGAAGAATTAAAGGATTCTATCAAGATTTTAAATAATCAGAAGCAGACAAACAGGCCGCAAGAGCGTGATCATTCTTTGAAAGTTCGTCAAGTTGAAGTTCCGAGTTTTCCTGAAACGGGCAGGGGGAAATTCGAGGCAGGTAAATATACTTCGCCGATGATAGCGGTCGATGATTATTTTTGCAAGATAGTTGAGGCCAATCCACAACTGAGGGCACGGGTGGGTAATCCTGACGAGATACATAGTAACCGGCTTATCAAGACAAGGACTCTTTTGAAGCATAGAGTGACCGATCCGGAACCGGGAACCGAAGAAGCGTTGGACGGTAAGATCATCACGGCTTTGAATGAAGAAGCGATAGTAGCGGCAGCGCTTGGTAACAAAGGAGGTTTGAACCTTGTTGCCAGTTATGAGGCATTTACGGTCAAGATGCTTGGTGCGGTTCGGCAGGAATTGATATTTGCACGGCACCAGAGAGAGGGGATGGATCCGCCGGGTTGGCTGGGCGTTCCTGTCATAGCGACATCTCATACGTGGGAAAATGGTAAAAATGAGATATCGCATCAGGACCCGACGTTTGCAGAGGCATTGATGGGTGAGATGACAGATTGCAGCAGGGTGCTTTTTGCGGGAGATGCCAATAGTGCGGTTGCCATTTTGAAAAAGGTTTATCAGAGCCATGGTCAGATATGGGCTCTTGTTATACCCAAACGTGCCACGCCGGAATATTTCGATGAAAAGCAAAGTGAGCAGTTGGTTGAAGATGGTGCGATATATTACCGCAAGCAAGATGGTGCAAAGGTTTCGATATCGGCGTTTGGGGCTTACCAGTTTGCTGAGGCGGTAAGGGCGTCTGACCGTTTGAACGAGAGAGGTATTGCCAATAATGTGATCTATATGGCAGAGCCGACGAAGTTTAGAAATCCGCGAGATAAAGCCGAAAGCCAAGCGGTCGCCAGCCTGGATAAAGTTAAAAAGTTTTATCCAGATGATATAAAAGCCAGGATATTTATCAGTCATACGCGAACGGTTACAGCTTCGGGAGTACTGCGTCAGCTTGATACAGGCAATGAGACAACGAAATTTTTGGGTTATATCAATCGCGGCGGAACGCTGGATGAATTTGGGATGCTTTTTGCGAACAGGTGTACCTGGGGGCATATCATTTTGGCAGCATCTGAAGTGTTGGACGCCCGGTTGGAAGATTTTCTTGATGATGAAGAATTGAAAGCAGTTAGAGGAGAGGGTTCGCCGGAAATTTTAAGATAACAGGAGAACAAAATGTATATTCTGATTTTTTTGATATTGATAGCTATTGCAGCTGCTTTATTGTTATGGGGCGGTAAGAAGAAAGATGGGCTGGTGATGTCAGTCGGCATTGTGTTTGGTTTGCTGACGTTTGCGTTTTTCTGGTTTATGAGTTTCTGGGGAGAGGCGCTTTGGTTCGATGCGGTGGAATATCCCAGCAGGTTCTGGAAGGTGATATGGGTCAAAGCCGGGGTTTCGATTGGTGGAGCTTTGCTGGGAGACTTGGTTATATTTGCTTTGACCTGGACTATTCCCAGAAGCAAATGGATCGTCAGAGGTTTGGCAATTTTGTTTGGAACGTATATCAGCTTCAACTGGGCACTGGTTAACTGGGATAAAATTTTGCTCTATATCAACCAGGTACCCAGCGAAATCGAGGATCCGATTTTAGGAATGTCTGTGAGTTTTTATATGTTCAGCTTACCGGTTTATCTTACATTTTATGCTTTGCTGATAAGCCTTGGGATGATAGCTTTGATCGCTTCGCTGATAAGTGTCTTTATAACGGTCAGCGGCGAACAGATTCATTTTTTGCGTGCTGATGAGGTTCGGAGGGACAGTTATAAGTCGATATATATAAGTGCCGGTTTTTTGCTGATCGTGCTTGGGGTGGGTCGATATTTATCGAGGTTTGAATTGATGTATTCTCCGCTTGGCACGGTTACCGGGCCGGGCTGGACAGATGTAAATGTTCGTATGCCTTTGTATTGGGTAGTGGCGGCGCTTGCGGTGTTGGGTGGTTTGTTTTTAGTTGTGCCGCGTTTGAGTGAGAAACTTAAAAATAAGATATTTAAAAATTTGCAGGGGCATCCGCTTGCTATATTTGCCCCGTTGATATCGGTTGTAGCGGTTGTTGGAATTTTATGGTTTATTCTGCTTGGTGTGGTGCCGGGGATGTTTCAATGGTTAGTGGTCCAGCCCAACGAGATAACCATGGAAAGACCTTATATAAAGAATAATATTTTATTTACAAGACAAGGGTATGGACTGGATAGAATCGAGGAAAGGAGGTTCCCTGTTTCAGATAAACTCACTGAAGATATGATAAAGGAAAATGAGTATCTGTTTGCCAATATTCGTTTGTGGGACTGGCGGGCGTTGGATGCGGTCTATAAGCAATTTCAGGAAATCAGGTTGTATTATGAATTTATGGATGTTGATGTTGATCGTTATATGATAAATGATCAATACAGGCAGGTTATGGTTTCAGCGAGGGAACTGCAGCTTAGTAATTTGCCAGCTCAGAGTCAGACTTTTGTGAATAAGCGTTTTAAGTATACCCATGGTTTTGGGATTACTCTTGCTGCTGTAAGTGAATTTACGCCTGAGGGGCTGCCGAATCTGCTGGTAAAAAATATACCGCCGGTAAGTGAATTTGAGGAGTTGGAAGTTGATGTTCCGCAAATTTATTATGGAGAATTGACCGATACGCATGTTATTGTGAATTCGCAAGAGAAAGAGCTGGATTACCCGCAAGGTGAAGGAAATGTTTATATACATTACCCGGGCAGCGGGGGAGTTGAGATTTCGAACTTGTGGCGGAAGTTTTTATTTGGGTGGAAATTTGACGGAACGCGGTTGTTTGTTTCGAATTATCCGAGGCGAGAGAGCAGGATAATGTTTCACAGGAAGATAACTGATCGAGTTGAAAAGATCGCCCCTTTTTTGAAATTTGATAATGATCCTTATATTGTGCTTTCAGAGGGGAAGTTGTTTTGGATGATCGATGCATATACAGTTTCGAGTAAATATCCTTATAGTGAATCGGGTGTTTTTAAACCGTCGATGGTGCCCTATGGAGAGAACCCGTTATTCTATAATGGTACGCGCGAAGATTTGCAGAATATAAATTATATACGTAATTCTGTGAAGGTTGTGGTTGATGCATTTAATGGTTCGGTGGATTTTTATGTTTTCGAGGAAGATGATCCGCTGATTGGAACATGGGCAAATGCTTTTCCGGATATGTTCAAGAGCAGAGCCGAGATGCCGGCGGATCTTTTGAAGCATATACGTTATCCATCCGACTTTTTGCTTGTGCAGGGGCTTGTATTTTCGAAGTATCACATGACCGATCCGGTAGTATTTTATAACCAGGAGGATTTGTGGGTTCGGGCGACAGAGAAATATTATAACAATACTCAACCGGTTCAGCCTTATTATATAATATGGGAAATGCCGGAAACAAATGATGAGGAGTTTATTTTGATGCTGCCGTTTACGCCTAAAAATAAGCAGGTGCTAATCGGGTGGATTGCGGGGATGTGTGACCCGGATAACTATGGTCGGCTGCTTGCTTATAAGTTTCCCAAGGAAAAGAGAGTTTTGGGTACGCAGCAGGTTGAGACGAAGATTGATCAGGACGCGATTTTGTCGGGCAGGTTATCTTTGTGGGATCAGCGAGGTTCGAGAGTGATACGGGGTAATGTTCTGGTTATTCCGGTCGATAAGACGCTGATATATGTTGAGCCGATTTATTTGCAGTCAGAGACGGCGGCGTATCCGGAGCTGAGGCTTGTGGCGGTGATGCATGATGATAAGCTCAGTTACGCAGATAATTTTGCTGAGGCTCTTTATGGTTTGATTGCTGATGTTAAACCTGGTTTGGAAAAGGATGCAGATATAGCGGAAGTTGTTAAAGGTGTGGATGCATTGATAAGGCAGGCGAATGACGCGTTTGAAAGTTATTTGCAGATGATAGGCGAAAAGGATTTTGAGGGGGCTTCACAGCAGTTGAGAACTTTGTCAGATGCTTTGAATGATCTTGAAATTCAGATTGCTGATGTTAATGAGTAAGGAAGTTCTATGAATAAGAAGGTAGATGTAGTGATAATAGGAGCCGGCAGTGCTGGATTGTCTGCATTGCGAGAGGTTAAAAAGGAAACCTCCAATTATTTGTTGGTAGATAGAGGTGTGTTGGGCACTAAGTGTGCGCGAGTGGGATGTATGCCTTCGAAGGCACTTTTGTATGCTGCGAGGGATTTTTCCAGAAGAAAGTTTTATGAGAGAATGGGTATAAGCGGCTGTGAAGACGTTAATGTTAATATAGCCAGGCTGCTTGGATATGTTCGGGAGGTCAGGGACGGTTTTGCAGATAGTATGGTGGATGTTACCAAGAATCTGGCAGGGGATAATTTAAGGATAGCCAGGGCGAAGATAATCGGGGAGGGCAAAGTTAAGGTTGATGATGATGTAATAGAATGCAAGAGCATTATATTAGCAGCAGGTTCGTCGCCGAAAGTGCCGGGGAAGTGGATGGAAAAATTTGGGGATAAAATTCTAACCAGCGACAACATATTTGAGCAGGAAGATTTGCCCAGGCGGATTGCTTTGATAGGGCTTGGGACTATTGGTTTGGAAATCGGTCAGTCGCTTAGTCGGTTGGGGGTAGAGATTGCCGGATTCGATATGAAAGATGTGGTGGGCAATATAACAGATCCAGATATCAATTTGAAAGCAATAGAACTTTTGTAACCGTTCACAGATATTTTCATAAAAATTCAAAATGTTAAAATAGGCAACTTG
>CAZITB010000048.1:0-19822 GCA_964542055.1 uncultured Candidatus Kuenenia sp. | reverse complement strand
AATACCACAGCTAAGAATAATAAAGTGTTGAATATAGATTATTCAGCAAGCCCTAGTTAGTTCACCTTTAAATTAGGCCCCTAATTTCATGTTCTTGTTATCTCGGATGGTAATACTGTCCGGGATAACTTTTTTTTATGCGCAAAATAAGAGCGGCAATCACCGCTCTTATTAATGATAAAATTTATTGTTATTTGCTAAGCCACTCATTCAAACTTTCTGCCATTTCTCTGCCCTGGTTGATCGCATGCACTACAAGCGAAGCACCCTTAACCGTATCACCTGCTGCAAAAATTTTCTGCTTGCTCGTCTGATAATTATCCACAACAACATTACCCCTGCCATCAAGCTCCACACCAAGCTCACTTACAAAACCATCATGAACAACGTGCACAAATCCCATCGCAAGTAAAACCAAATCAGCTTTAAGCTCAAACTCACTTCCTGATTTCTCCATAAGTTTCCAGCTGCCCTTTTCTTCTTTCCACTCAACCTCTACACCAATCAAAGATTCTACTTTACCTTCACCCTTAAGCTCCTTGGTCATTACAGACCACATCCGCTCACAGCCTTCTTCGTGGCTGGTACTGGTCCGCATAATCTTCGGCCACATCGGCCACGGAGTAATATCTGGCCTCTCAACCGGCGGCTTGGGCAAAATCTCCAACTGATAAATCTTCTTCGCACCTTGCCTGATAGATGTCCCCACACAATCGCTTCCGGTATCACCACCGCCGATAACTACAACATTCTTACCCTTGGCTAAAACTTCTTTCTCATGAATCGTAAGACCTGCATTTCTCGAATTCTGCTGCCATAAAAATTCCATCGCAAAATGAACATTGTCCAGCTCTCTACCCGGCACCTGCAAATCCCTAGGCTGACCCGCACCCATAGTAAGACACACCGCATCGAATTCATCATCGAAATACTTCGCCGTTACATCTTTTCCAACTTCTACACCGCTCTCAAACTCCACACCCTCTGCCTTCATCTGCTTCAACCGACGGTCTATCACTTCTTTATTCAGCTTAAAATCAGGGATCCCGAACCGCAGCAATCCACCCGGCATCTCATCTTTCTCAAAAACTACAACATCATGTCCATACCTGCCAAGCTGCTGAGCCGCCGCCAATCCCGCCGGACCAGAACCGATAACTGCAACCCGCTTACCGGTCTTAACCTTCGGCACCAGCGGAACTATCCACCCATTCTCAAATCCCTTCTCAACTATCTGCAATTCGATATGCTTGATCAAAACAGGATCATCATTCAAACCCAACGTGCACGATGCCTCACACAATGCCGGGCAAACCCTTCCCGTAATCTCAGGAAAATTATTCGTCGAGTGAAGATTCTCACAAGCCATCTTCCAACGCCCATGATAAACATGCTCGTTAAATTCAGGTATCCTGTTGCCAAGAGGACATCCAGTACCATGACAGAAAGGAACACCGCAATCCATACATCTCGCCGCCTGCATCTTCAAATCATCCGGCGTCAATAATATATCCATCTCGCGATAATCATGCACTCGTTCAGTTATCGGCCTGTGATCAGGCTCTCGCCGTTTATATTCCATAAATCCTGTGGGCTTACCCATGGAAAACCTCCTCTGTCGCTGGAGTTGTCTCTGTAGAACGCTGCTCTTCGGCACGCATCCTTTCCAATACTTTACGATAATCGATCGGCATCACTTTAACGAACCTGCCAACCATATCATCCCATCTATTCAAAATCCGCTCTGCTTGAGTACTTCTGGTAAATTCATGATGCCGTTTGATCAAATCATACAAAACATCAACATCTTCTTTCTGCCAAACGTTTTCAAGGTCAACCATATCGAGGTTGCAAAGCGTATCAAATAGCTGCATCTCATCAAGCACATAAGCAATCCCGCCGCTCATTCCCGCGGCAAAATTCACTCCCGTCCTCCCCAAAACCACAACCGTCCCTCCGGTCATATATTCACAACCGTGATCACCGACACCTTCTACAACTGCAACCGCCCCGCTGTTACGCACCGCGAACCTCTCACCTGCCATACCGTTAACAAAAAGTTCACCAGATGTCGCGCCATACAGCGATGTATTACCAATGATTATATTTTCATGAGCCATAATATCAGAACCAAAAGGCGTCTCAACTATTATCCTGCCGCCGCTAAGCCCTTTACCGACATAGTCATTCGATTGACCCAGAAGATGCAACTCGACACCCTTGATCAAAAACGCTCCAAAACTCTGCCCCGCATAACCCTTCAAATGAATCTTCAAACTCCCCCCATCCAGACCGTCAGGCCCATACTTTTTCACAATATGATTACTCAAAATCGTTCCCACCGTACGATCAGTATTCTTGATCCTGCCCTCGATTGTAATCGGCTTCCTTGTCTCGATCGCCTCCTTAGCCTGCTCGATCAACTTCCAGTCATAATGATCCTTCAACTTATCACTCTGCATCTTGAGCTTGCGAATCCCTCTGCCGTCCGAAATATCCGGCACCGCAAATATCGCGCTCAAATCCAGACCCTTAGCCTTATAATGATCTATCGCCTTACGCATCTCAAGCAGATCAACTCGTCCGACCATATCTTCCACTTTCGCAAAACCAAGTTTCGCCATGGTCTCCCGAAGCTCCTCTGCCACAAACAGCATAAACCTCTCAAGATATTCCGGCTTGCCCGGGAACCTTTTTCGAAGCTCAGGTATCTGTGTACAAATACCAACAGGACATGTTCCCTTATGGCACTTCCGCATCATAACACAACCGATCGCAACCAAAGCAGCCGTTCCAAATCCAAACTGTTCCGCGCCAAGAAACGCCGCCACCGCAATATCGCGACCCGTACATATCAAACCATCAGTTTGAACACGAATCCTGTCTCGCAGATTATTCAACACAAGCGTCTGCTGCGTCTCTGCCAACCCAAGCTCCCAAGGTGCACCCGCATGCTTTACCGAAGAAAGCGGGCTCGCACCTGTTCCCCCGTCATGACCGCTTATCAAAACCTCATCAGCATTACCCTTTGCAACACCCGCAGCGATCGTACCAACTCCGACTTCCGAAACAAGCTTAACCGAAACCTTGCATCCCGGATTCGAACACTTCAAATCAAATATCAACTGAGCCATATCCTCGATAGAATAAATATCATGGTGCGGAGGCGGAGATATCAGCGTAACACCCGGCGTCGAAAATCTCATCTTCGCTATCTCTTCGGTCACCTTGTAACCCGGCAGCTGACCCCCCTCCCCCGGCTTAGCTCCCTGAGCCATCTTGATCTGAATCTCTTTCCCGCTCGAAAGATAATCTATCGTAACACCAAACCTGCCGCTGGCAACCTGCTTTATCGCCGAACATTTCGAATCACCATTTTCCATCGGCTTATACCGCTCAGGACTCTCACCGCCCTCACCGGTATTACTCATCCCGCCAAGCCTGTTCATCGCGATCGCCATACACTCATGCGCCTCCCGGCTGATCGACCCATGACTCATCGCACCGGTACAAAACCGCTTAACAATTTCACTCGCCGGCTCAACTTCCTCAATCGGTATCGACTTACCTGTGTCCTTAAACTCAAACAAACCTCGAAGCGTACAAAGCTTTTTATTCTGATCATTCGCCGCCTGCGAAAATTCATCATAAGCCTTCTTATCATTGAACATAACCGCATGCTGCATCCGCGCGATAGTCGTCGGATTCCACTGATGCTTCTCACCATCATTGCGATATTGGTACTGCCCATCATAATCAAGCGGAAACTGCCCCGGCTTACGCGGTTCAAAAGCATTTTTGAACCTTGCAATCACGTCCTTTCCGATCTCTTCCAGGCTGATACCCCCGATCCTCGAAGGAGTACCGGTGAAATATTTTTCAACGAAACTTTTATTAAGCCCGATTGCCTCGAACAACTGCGCAGCACGGTAACTTCTCAGCGTCGAAATTCCCATCTTCGACATCGTCTTAAGCATACCCTTCTTGATCGAAGCAATAAAATTATCCTGAACTTCAACCGCTTCATACCTATCCTTCAAATCTGAATTCTTCCGCAAATGCTCTAGCACATCGAACGCCATATAAGGATTAACAGCATTTGCACCAAACCCGCAAAGCAGACAAAAATGCATAACCTCTCTAGCGTCACCGGTCTCAACGATAATACCCGCCTCTCCGCGAATCTTCCTCTCAAGCATACCATGCTGCAAGGCACCCATCGCCAAAAGCGATGGTATCGGAGCCATATTCTCATTGGCGTTTTTATCACTTATAATTATCAGAGACGCCCCTTCCTTGATCGCCTTCTCGGCGTCATCGACCATCTTATCAAGCGCCTTCTTAATCGCCCACGCATAATTCTCACTATCAATATCAAACAACGCATCAACCGTCGCGTTCTTAAGTGCGTCATGCTTGATATTGCGAATCTTCTCCAAATCACCATTGGTCAATATCGGATGCGGCAGCTTCAACTGCCGGCAATGTTCCGGGCTCTCTTCCAGCATGTTCCGCCGCTTTCCAGTAAATATCATCAGCGACATAACCAACCCCTCACGAAGCGGATCGATCGGCGGATTCGTAACCTGAGCAAACTTCTGCTTGAAATAATCATACAAAAGCCGCGGCTTATCACTCAAAACAGCAAGCGGCGTATCATTACCCATCGAACCAACCGGCTCCTGCCCATTCTCACCCATCGGCTCCAAAAGAACATTCAATTCCTCAATATTATAACCAAACATCCGCATCTTCTGATACATCGTCTCATCATCGGGCAGCTTCGGATCTTCCTTATCATAAGTCGTCGGAAGCTCAATCTTATTCTCCGCAAGCCATCTCCTGTAAGGCTTACTCCTCGAAATCTTCGCCTTGATCTCATTATCTGTAATTATCCGACCCTCTTTCGTATCAACCAGAAACATCTTACCAGGCTGCAATCTGCCGCTTCGCATAATTCTATCCGGCTCAAACTCAATCACACCAACCTCACTGGCGATAACAACCATACCATCTTTGGTAACCACATACCTGCTCGGACGCAAACCGTTCCTGTCCAAAGTACCCCCAAGCAGCCGCCCATCAGTAAACACCATCGCCGCAGGCCCATCCCACGGCTCCATCACCGAAGAATGATACTCATAAAACGCCCTCTTATCGGTACTTATATGATATTTATCCCCGAACGCCTCCGGGATCATCATCATCATAGAATGCCCCATCGAACGACCGCCAAGCGACAACAACTCCAGAACATTATCAAAACTCGCCGAATCACTCGCCTCCGGATCAATAACTGGAATCAATTCCTTAATGTCATCACCAAACAGCGGGCTCGACATCTTTTGCTCTCTTGCCCGGATCCTGTTGCGGTTTCCGCTGAGCGTATTGATTTCGCCATTATGAGCCAAACACCTAAACGGCTGTGCAAGCTGCCAGTTCGGAAAAGTATTCGTGCTGTATCGCTGATGAACAATAGCCAGAGCCGTCTTCATCTTTTCATCTGCAAGATCAGGATAATATTTAAAAAGCTGGTCAGCCATAAACATTCCCTTATAATTCAAAGTCTTGCACGATAAACTCACAATATAAAAATCTTCCGAATCATCCCCATACTGCTCCTTAACTGCCTTCTCAGCACGTTTACGCGCAAGATAAAGTTTCCTCTCAAAATCATCATCTTTCCGCCCACCCCCTTCTACAAATATCTGCTTTATACTCGGCTCAGCCGCCAAAGCTATCTCACCCAGACAATCCGGATTACCAGGCACATCTCTCCAGCCAAGCACCATCATCCCGTAATAAACAATCGCTTCCTCTAACTTCTCATCGAATTTGCGACGCAGATCTTCATCTTTCGGACCAAAAACTATACCAACTCCGTATGTCCCCAGCTCCGGCAGATCGATTTTCAATTCTTTTGCCTTTTCACGCAGAAATTCATCCGGCACCTGCATCAAAATACCCGCACCGTCACCGGTAACCTCATCGGCACCAGCGGCACCGCGATGATGAAGATTCAAAAGAACCTGCTTGGCATTCTCGATTATCTGGTGAGTTTTCTCTCCGTTGATATTGACAACAGCACCTATCCCGCAAGCATCATGCTCATTTTTAGACTCATAAAGTCCAAATTTTTTCACTCTAGCCATTTTTATCCCGATTTTTTAAAAAAAATTACTTCTGAAAATCAAAAAACACACCTAGCCGCACATTAATATACCAAAAAAACCCACTCCAAAGTAATAATTATTCAATATAATTAGTATAAGTTTTGCTTATACCAAACAACTTCTCGTCTTATAAATTAAATTACCTAACAAACCTCTAACCCATTGTGTATAAAGAAATAAAGAATTTTTAAATTATTTTACAATCATCGGCAATTTAACAATTTTCTTACACAATTCTAATTACTCTCTAACCGCACATTTTTAAATATAAAACTAAGAAAACTCTTTTATTTTTAAGGGAGATAAAAATAATAAATTCGAATCCAACTTTCGTCATCAGCGACCTTCACATCGGAGACAAATCCGAAAAAGATAATTTATCCCCGCAAAGGGAAAAGCTGCTTCTCGATTTTCTTGACTACACACACCAGGAAAAAGCCGATCTCGTCATCTTGGGCGACTTTTTTGAGTTATGGAAATACAAGCTGCCAAAGATTGTTAAAAAAAGAAAATCAATACTAGATAAACTTGCAAAATTAAACACCACTTACGTACCGGGAAACCACGACATACAGGTAACAGAAACCGGCAAAAACAAACCATCGAATCTGCACGATTTCTTCAACTGCGTTAGTCCTGTATTTATAAAAACTTTTGGCGAAAAAAAATTTAAGTTTATGCACGGCCACGAAGTTGATCCCTTCATTCCTTCATTTCTGCTCAATTGCGGGAAAATGTTCGGTACAATAGCTTGTGCATTTGAGATAACCAGCCAGGGTTGCATTTTATCAAATGATGCAGTTTCAGATTTGTGCCTCGAAGTCGGAGAAAAAATACTTTCAGTTAGCCATTCACTCGCAAGCTGCATCGGACTTGCCTTTCGCGAATGTTACCCCTATATACCTGCAGAGCAATTCAATAAAATGCAGCGTTCCATTCGGACAGAAAAAATGCTTATAAGGTACCATAAAGATATGAGTATTGGACTATACGACCGAGCTATCGTAGCACATACACACAAAGCTGGCTTTTTCGACAACTGGTATTACAACAGCGGTTCATGGACCGGACAGACAAACAATTTTCTTAAAATTTTTCCAAATGGCAATATCGATGTTTTAGACTGGACAAAAAATGGTCCTCAAAAAAATAACACTTCAATTGCTTGCTAGGAAATTATATGGCTAAAATAATTTACGCTGTGGCTGGACAGGGCTTCGGACATTCAAGCCGATCTCATCTGATCGGTCAACATCTCCTCCAGCAGGGTCACGAATTAATCTTCGCCGGCTCAAGCCAGTCTTACAAATACTTATCAAAGTATTTCCCTGGCAAAGTCCACGAAATTTCAGGTCTGTTTTTCGTTTATGAAAATGGCAACATCAACAATGCAAAAACCTTGATGGAAAATATTTTCAATTACCCCTCAAGCCACGCTAAAAATGCTGACGTTTTTAAAAATATTTTCGAACCATTCGCCCCCGACCTCGTTATTTCTGACTTTGAACCATTCACAGCATGGTGGGCATGGCTCAATAAAATTCCTTATATCTCCATCGACCACCAGCACGTCTTGACTATGTGCAAACTCCAGCACGATTCAAAAGATATGTTCTCTCGTCTTGCCGCCCATTTCGTCACAAAATACTATTACACTGGTGCTAGAAATTACATCATTTTAAATTTCTTCAAAGCCCAGCTCACTAACAAAAAAGCCATCCTATTGCCTCCCGTCATACGTCAACAGGTCCTTGCAAAAAAACCATCCCAGGGTCAACACATCGTTTTCTATTCCACAGACTGCACCTTCGCGCAAAAACTCGCTTCCATTCTTCAAAATTTCCCAGATTATAAATTCTTAATCTATGGTTTCGATAAAGAACGGCAATACAAAAATTGCATTTTCAAAAAAACCTCAACCGAAACTTTCCTTGAAGACCTCGCTAGCTGCAAAGCAGTTATTGCAACCGCCGGCTTTTCATTAATAAGCGAATGCCTCCACTTCAAAAAAAGAATGCTCCTGCTTCCTGTCCTGGGACAATACGAACAGATACTAAACGCAAAATATATCGAAAAACTCGGCTACGGTATGTCCTCAACCAAACTCGACCACACAACACTTTCAAACTTTTTGGATTTTCTAAAAAAACCTCATCCCCAAACAAATCAAATCCTTTTCCCCGATAACCATAAATTCTATAATATTATCAACAGTACCATCGAAAAAGCACTGCAGGAAAAAGTCCAGGCATAAAAAAAGCCCCGGTTCAAATCCAGGGCTTTTGAAAATTCACAAATAACTCTATTTGCAGAAAAGCATATCCGCATAACTCGGCAGCGGCCAAACTTTCTTATCGACTAGCATTTCCAGCTTATCAGATGCCTCGCGAACCACAGCCATCGCAGGAATAACATCATCACGGAATGACCTGGCAGATTTCTTCGCATCACCCATTCCTTCTGCTTTTTCCTTGGCCTTTTCAAGTCCGACAATCCCTTTATCAAGATCACCGATCAAGCCATTGATTTCGCTCAGCTTAGCCTTTTGAGTATCAGGAGAAACTCCCGCATCTTCAACAGCAATAAGACTGCTCGCCAAAATTCCAGCATAATCCATACAAGCCGGCAATATCTGACGCTTAACCATATTGATCATAGTCTTGGCCTCGATGTTTATCACAAGACAATAATTTTCATACAAAATCTCTGTCCTGGCATGAAGCTCAGCTTTACTCAAAACTTTATGCTTTTTAAATAGATCAACATGTTCTTTATCAACGATTGTCTCAAGCGATTCAACCGTTGAACGAATATTCGCAAGACCTCGTTTTTCAGCTTCCTTTACCCAATCTTCTGTATAATTATCGCCATTGAAAACAATTCTCATATGCTCTTTGGCAACCTTCTGACATAGCTTCTGAGAAGCCTTCTTGATATCCGAAGCTTTCTCAAGCTCTTCAGCAAACTCACCCAGAATTTCGGCTACTATCGTATTCAATACAAAGTTCGGGCCTGAAATCGACTGGCTTGATCCAACCATCCTGAACTCGAACTTGTTACCTGTAAACGCAAACGGCGATGTCCTGTTCCGGTCGGTGCAATCTTTCGGAAGAGGCGGCAATGTCGTAACACCAAGTTTCAACTCTCCGCCTTTCTTACTGCTCTTGGCTCCGCCTGACGCAAGCTGCTCAAAAATATCGGTCAGCTGATCGCCAAGAAATACCGATACAATCGCAGGCGGAGCTTCATTCGCTCCAAGACGATGTTCATTACCGGTATTGGCAACAGACGCACGAAGAAGTTTCGAATACTTATCAACCGCACGAATAACAGCACAAAGGAAAACAAGAAATATCATATTATCATGAGGCGTATTACCCGGATCAAGCAGGTTATTACCATCGTTAGTAACCATCGACCAGTTATTGTGCTTACCCGAACCGTTAACACCTGCAAAAGGTTTTTCATTGAGCAGACATACAAAACCGTGCCTTATCGCAACCTTCTGCATTGTATCCATTACAAGCTGGTTATGATCTGTAGCCACATTCACTGTCGCAAAAACTGGAGCCAGCTCATACTGTGCCGGAGAAACTTCATTATGCTGCGTCTTCGCAGAAACTCCCAGCTTCCACAACTCAGTATTCAACTCATTCATATATGATGCGACACGCTCGTTAAGCGAACCGAAATAATGGTCATCAAGTTCCTGGCCCCTCGGCGACGGCGCACCTAATATCGTCCTGCCGCAAAGAATCAAATCAAGCCTCTCTTCAGCAAAACGCTTATCGATCAGGAAATACTCCTGCTCTGGACCGCATGTCGTATTAACAAATTTTGTCCCAGTCTCACCCAATGCCTTCAAAACTCTGGTGGCTTCCTTACTCAAAGCATCCATCGACCTAAGCAGCGGAGTCTTCTTATCCAGCGCCTCACCTGTATATGAACAGAACGCACAGGGTATAAACAGCGTACAGTTATGTCCGTCATTTTTCACAAAAACATCAGAAGTGCAGTCCCATGCCGTATATCCGCGAGCCTCAAAAGTCGCACGCAGTCCGCCCGATGGAAACGACGATGCATCCGGCTCACCTTTGATCAGTTCCTTACCGCTAAATTCCATCATCACCTTACCATCAACCGAAGGAGAAATGAAAGAATCATGCTTTTCCGCCGTAGAACCCGTCATCGGCTGGAACCAGTGACAATAGTGGGTCGCCCCTTTATCTATCGCCCAATCCTTCATAGAGTTAGCGATCACATCTGCCACCTCAGGACTCAATGCTTCTGAGCCTTTTTTAACTTTCATAAATGCCTTATAGATATTCTTAGGCAGCCTCTCGCGCATAACTGAATCATTAAATACATTCGAACCATAAATCTCACGTGTGGTCTCACAATTACAATCCATGTCTAACTCCCGAAAAGTTTTAAAATCTTTCTTACTTTATTTACTTAATTCGACGTTTCATAACTTAGCCCTGGTAATAAAACCATATCTATTATCGTTGCAACTAACATACCAGCACAGCTTAAAATAAAAAAACACCATAAATTCATTATAACCAACAATTTACATCATACAACAAAAATGTAAGCCTTGACCCAAATTATACAATTTTGTAAAACATACCAAAACATAATTACAATTTTGTATTTATCGGCTTTTCAGCGCATAAAAAAAAGGCTCCCGGCACTGCCAAAAGCCCTTCAATTCAAAGCTCATCAATTGGTTATCTCTTCAACTTCCGAATCAATCTCTGATTCGATCTTTGAAAGCTCCTCATCCAGGTTTTCCTCGGTTACTTCTGCCTCAGCTTCACGCTCAGCTTGCTCAGTCGTAACATCATCTACAGCATCCTGTTCAGCCGCATCATTGTCACACCCACTGATAACTCCAAAAACCGCAATCAATAAAACCAATACTAATTTTTTAACCATTTTTACATCCTTTCATTTAATTGGCTATCCTCTAATTCTATCTTTACTATATACCTTTTAACCGAAAAACTTCTCTTTCACAACATTATTATCCGGCAAAATCCTAAAGCTCTTTTTGCTCCCCAAGTTTAGCCATCTTTCTCTCAAACCTGTCCTGTTCTTTTCCCATCAATTCCTTAATCTTTTCAACCTTCTCGGGCGAACCTTTATCTTTAGCAATCTCCATCATCCTCTCAAGCCTGGCAACCCTTCTAATATGCTTGTTTTCTTCTCTAGCGATATTTCGCTCTATCGCCTCAAGCCTTTTTGCTTTACCTTTAGCCTTTCCTTTTACTTCCTGGGCTTCTTTTCTGGCTTCTCTAGCCTCTCCCGCGTTTTCTTTTGCTTTTTCTCTGACTTTTTCGGCTTTATCTTCAGACTTTTCAGCCTTCCCTTCAGCTTCTTTTACTTTTTCATCTGCTTTTTCCTTGGCTTCTTTAGCTCTTTCGTTCGCCCTTCCTTTATTTTCTTCAGCCTTTTCTTTAGCTTTTTCTCTGGCTCCTTCATATCTTTTTTCTGCTTTAGTTTCCGCTTTTTTCGCCTCATCCTTGCCTTGCTCTCGCCGACTCTCTGCCTGCTTTAGCATTTCATCTTTACGAGCCTTCCGGTCTTCTCTGGCTTCAGTTCTGTCCCTCTTACCTCTACCTTTCTTTTCACCTTGAGCATCTGCATAACTAAAAACTACCAAAGCCAACAAAAACAAAATAGTAAATTTCTTCATTTTGAATCTCCTTATTACCTGAATTAACAATAAACATAAAAAAAAGGGCTTTGAGAAATCAATCCCAAAGCCCCGACTTTAATCGTCTCTTACTGATTCTTTTTTCGTTTCAACATCTTTGTCGCGAAAATGCCCAGAAATGCCAGACTCGCTGCGCCTGGTGCAGGTATAACCGTAACTTGGCCGTTACTGACAAACGCTTCACTTCCGCCATCAGGAAACGCCTGTACATGCAATCCTACCCTTGTATCGCCGGCATTAAGATTGGCGATAACATCCTCATAAGTAGTCGACCCAACCAGATTAACGATAACACCTAGTTCTTCATCCGGACCTATCCCATTAGCGGGAACACCATTGAGAAATTCTCCCTGGGCTACTGCATCTGCTCGAAAATCCTCATCGAAATCAACACTTGGCTGATTTCCGCCCGGCAGATTACCTCCCGATGCGAACGCTTCGAAATCAACCTCGGTCGTATCTTCGATCAATCCAGAGATACCGTCCAGAAGACTGTTCTCGAAATAAACGCCTGTGATTGAACTCGCCTCGGGCCCTGTATTATAAACCCTGAACAGTACCTCACTTGCGTTGTACTCGCTAACGTCCATGAAAAACTGATCCTCACCTATCCCGGCATTTGTAGCACTATTGCCCGTGATATTCACAAAGCTATAGGTAAACTGCCCCTGCGATAAGCTCGTAACCGTCAGAACGATTACTGCTACACTAACAATTTTTAATAAAGTTTTCATACTAAACCTCTCAATCAAAAATGAGATCCATAATATGTCATCCGTAAACTTTAATTGCATCCTTTCAATTAATTTATTATACCACCCTTTTTTCGATTTAAGCAAAATTTTTCAATTTTTTTTTTCAACTCGCCAATTTTGTACAGTTGTCGAGATGTAATCCCCCCACGTTTTCGCTCTCTCACTATCCATAAAGATTTCTCTTTTTTTTCTAAAGACTATAGAAGTCAAAACAAAAAAAACTGTCATTACCAATCAAATAAACGTATAATATAAAGTGGAAAGGAAAAATATGATCAAACTATTCAAAACTCTTGACGACATCTTGGACTATGCCGCTCAGCGAGAAGAAGATTCAGCCATTATGTACTTCGAACTCGCAGACAGAATGAAAAACCCGGAAGTCGCCCAACTTTTTCGCGATCTCGCGAAAGAAGAAATCGAGCATAAACAAAAAATCCAATTCGAGTCCCTTAAATCAGGTAAAACTGTCGATTTCAATGAACAGATTGAAATAATGCTCCCGGAAATAGAAGAAAACCCTGACGCCCTTATAGATATTTCCTATCCTGAAGCGCTGGTCATGGCAATAAAAAAAGAAGAGCTCGCTTTCCATCTTTATACCGACCTGGCACATAAAGTACGAAACAACGAACTAAAACAAGCCTTTCTCCAACTCGCAGAAGAAGAAGTAAAACATAAATTCCGCTTCGAAATCGAATACGAAAAATATTCTAAATAATTACCGAAAGGATTCAAATGGACCAGTTCAACTCAATCGATGAAATTCTCGATTTCGCCATAACCGCAGAAATAGACGCCAACAAATTCTACAAAGACCTCGCCCAGAAGACCCAGAACGCCACAATGAAACAGGTCTTCATGGACTTCGCAGCCGAAGAAAAAAAACACCAGCTAAAACTCGAAAGCATAAAAAACGGCAAAAACTCTCCGCCGGACTTTTCCGAACCTGTCCCAGATCTCAAAATTGCCGATTACGTCCGCGACGTAGAACCAACCGACGATATGGACTACCAATCAGCCCTGATCCTTGCCATGAAAAAGGAAAAAAACGCTTATAAAATGTATTCCGATTTAGCAAAAGCGACAAAAGACCACAATTTTAAGAATCTATTCCTTTCCCTTGCCCACGAAGAAGCCAATCACAAACTCCGCTTCGAACTCGAGTACGATCATGTAATCTTCGAAGGCAACTAAAATGCCCCCGTACCTCACAAGGCAGCAAACCCTCGACTGGTACAAAAACGCCCGCGCCCAAGCCATCTATAAGATCGCCTCTCAGGGTGCCGGCAAAGTCCGCTGCCAATGCCCACTCTGCGACGCCATGGGCGATTTCACCATCTTACCACCCGATCCAAACACTCAAAAAGACCACAACGTCTCATATTTCTGCCGCGAATGCGGATTCCGAATCGACGACTCCGGCCTCAAATACTTCCCCCCTCCTCCGCCTCCCAAACACTTCCGCAAACCAAACCCCAAAACCTGAGACGTTCTGATAATTGCTCACTTGAACATAATTCCCAATTAGGTTATAATCCCCGCTTTGATTAAACTTCAGTACAGGAACCCAAAATGACTGACCAGATAAAACAGTCCCTTGAAACCCTCAAAAGAGGAACCGTCGAAATATACAGCACCGAAGAACTGGCCAAAAAGCTCCAGATCTCAGCAAAAAACGCCAAACCTCTCCGCGTAAAACTCGGAATGGACCCCACTGCTCCCGATATCCACCTCGGCCACACCGTCGTACTCCGCAAACTACGCCAGTTCCAGGACCTCGGCCACAAAGCCGTCCTGATCATCGGCGATTACACCGCCAGAATCGGCGACCCCACAGGCCAGAACACAACCCGACCAATCCTCAGCGAAACCGAAATCAAGAAAAACGCCCAAACTTACTTCAACCAGGCCGGAAAGATCCTTGACACCGACCCCGAAAAACTCGAAGTACGATACAACAGCGAATGGCTCGCCAGCCTGAACCTCATCGACGTCATAAAACTCACTGCCTCAATGACCGTCGCCCGCATGCTCGAACGCGACACATTCGAACTGCGCTACAAAAAAGGCGACCCCATCGGCTGCCATGAATTCCTATACCCACTTATGCAGGGCTACGACTCCGTCGCCATCAAATCAGACATCGAACTCGGCGGAACCGACCAGACTTTCAACAATCTCGTCGGACGCGACCTCCAGCGAAGCGAAGACCAGCCCCCACAGGTCGTCATCACAATGCCCATATTAGTCGGCCTCGACGGCACACAGAAAATGAGCAAATCCAAAGGCAACTACATCGGCGTAACAGATCAGCCAAACGACATGTTCGGAAAATGCATGTCCATCCCCGACGAGCTTATGGACAATTACTACACCCTGCTCACCGACCTGCCCGCCGACCAGATCAAAACCCTCATCGACCCCGACAAAACCCATCCCCGCGATGCAAAGGTAAAACTCGGCAAACTCATCGTCGCCCAATTCTACGAACAGACCGCCGCGGAAAGTGCCGCCGCGGAATTCGACAAAATCTTCGCCCAGAAAGAACTCCCCTCCGATATGCCCGTAATACAAATTGAAGCTTTGCCCGTACCCGCAAGCAAACTCATTATCCAATGCGAAATGGCTGCTTCAGGCGGCGAAGCCAAACGCCTCATAAAACAAGGAGGCGTAACCGTAGATGGAAACAAAATAACCGACCCCAACCAGGAAATAATGCCCGCAACGGATATGGTCATAAAAGTAGGAAAACGAAAATTCGCAAAATTAAAGGTATAAATATGAAACTGCCCCAAATAAAGGACGCACCGAACTACAAAGGTCTTTACATCGTCGATTTTGGCGACCATTCCGCCGTCGGCTACACCGCCGATGAAGTCCAGCTGCTTCTAGAAAGCGAAAAGTTCCAGCATATAAAAGTTTACAAGATACACAACGCCTACCCCGACGGCTCAATGGAACTTAAAGGCATAACAAACGATACCTTCCAGCTTGAACAGGGCATGTTCTTCTACGCCCACGACAAGTCAACAGCCGAAAAAGATTTCAAAAAGCTAATCTCCATCGCTGTCTCTTCCTCGCCTCCCTGCCGAGCGAAAGCACATCTCGCAAAATACTCAGATGACAAATTCGTAACCGCCCTGATATTCCCCGCCGAATACAACGACGAAATAAGCCGCTGGCTCCTCGATGCAGATTACAAAACCGCAGGCTCAGTTGACGCCGGCACAAGCGCAGTCAGCAACTATTATTCCGACGCTCCCCAAATACTCGAACGCCACCAGCTATCTTCCGCCGACCAAAATGAAACACGTTCCATCGACCAGCTGCTAAAGGACATCAACAACCCCATCCAGCGAATGGTTAGCTGATATGAAAAAGATAAAAGGTAAACTCCTCAATTCATTGATAACCCTTTTCGCCCGCTTTCTGCCAACCAGAAAAAAGAAAAAAAAATTGACCGATGCCGAGTTCAAACACACCACCCAGAAACTCGGCGCAACCCAAAACAAAAAAGTAAAAAACCACTCCCGCCCCCACTGGCTAAAACTAAAAAAATAAAATCCCTAATGTGATACAAAAGCTCAATCGCGGAAGCGATGAGATTGAAATTGAAAACAAACATCCGTGGCCAGAGGCAGTAGTCCAAAGCAATTACAAATCGAAGAAATCATTCCTGCGGTTCTTACTCATGTGCCGGATGGCACCAGGAATCCAGACACCCACGGGGTGTTTTTTTTGACGCGAAATTGTCATTCCTACGGAGGCAGGAATCCAGAACCATTATCAGACACTGGCGGTCTGCGACCGCACACAGATTTCACGGATTTTTTATTAATCCTTTACGGTAGGATACGCCTGGCGAAGCTACCCATCTATTGCCATTAAAATCATTTCCACATGGTGAAACAAAAGCATGTTTACCCATCGCTACCGGCTGCCTAATTCCGGATTGTACATCCTTGCACGGTAGTAATAGTTTCCGCTTTCCTCATCCAGCCTACGGGCGGTGAACATATACGGGTTGTCATACGCAAACTAGAAAAACATTACTATACGATAAGATATCTCGAATAACAAAATACCAATGTCCAGTATAGATGTACTGCTCAACAACTGTGCTATTAACATCTAAAGAGCAACCACACTGCCTAAGCCTAGCAAATTATTCTTTTATGAAATGCCTAGTTTGATTTTCTACTCAACTTTCCTTAAAGTTAAGCGACTCGCCATGATTGATTCTTTTTTTATTTCTGTATCGTATTCACGGGTTAGTAAAAATTTAATATTGGATTTTATATTTGACATCATAACCATATTTGCCAATTCCACATTATAAATACGACCACTATAGATAATTTTTTCATCTTTAATGACAAATATAGCTATCCCTTCTAGAAATAGATCTTTTTTTAATATTTGCTTGGATATTTTTAAGCTCACACCCATATCAGTAAGCTTATTATACAATAATTCGTCACTATGTATATAAGAGGAGCATAAAATACATTGATTAGCTTGAAATATATTTTGCACGCAAATAACTACAGATTTCACGTTCGAATCCTTAATCTCTTTAAACTTTAAGTTTAATTCTTCTCCGAACTTTTTAGAAAGGGACATATTTTTATAGTTGATAATTGATTGGTATGTAACAGTTATTGCGATTAAACTAAGTAAGATATAGATAATGATACTGACGTATTTCTTCATTTTACTTTCTACCATTTCGTTAACCCACTAAACAAAAGGTCTATTTGTCACATTTCCATTTTTTAAGTCGTGGGTCATTCAATCTTGTTATTAGCCCGTAGGATGGGTAAATCTGTTTTTTGATTTACCCATGCGGTTATATTTATAACTATTCATAAAACAAAAAATCCATTCCCAAAGTTACATGCAACATACAATTGGTGTCCGCTAAACTTCTCAAGGAAATTCCCAATACCGAAAAATCCCCTTTGTTGCGGGCTTATTGTAACCACAATGGTCAAAATAATCAATAACAAATCGAAGATTTGTCATACCTGCGTCGGCAGGTATCCAGACCAATTATATCCCTTAAAAATTCTGCGACATCATCGCATCTGAGTTCATCTGTGGCAAATTTTTTTCACTTTTTTGAATTTTTCACTTGCCGGGCAAAATCGCCCTTTTTTCCGAAAATCGCGCAAAGTGGCTTAAAGTTGGGTCAAAGTTGGGGTAAATGTAAACTGTAATATAAAACTGCAATTGCGGTATTGGCCGACATTTAATGGGAAAAACTGACATTTCAAGCTAAAAACAAGGATTTTAGGGCTTATTTTGGGCTGTTTGGCGGGGGTTTTCAAAGTTGCAATAATTAGCGTTTTTCGGGTTTTTGTGCAAGAAGATTGCAATAATGGCCTGGAATGTTTACGAAGTGTTTAAAAACCGTTTAAATCTTTAAGAAACCGCCTTTAAGGTGTTTAAAAACGCGATTTAAATCTTTAAAAAAATAGAGAAAAACAGGGAAAAAGGGCTGATTTGGAGTTATTCTGCGGAAGTATTTCTGCGGACATCGGACATACTTGCGGACATGTTTTGAAGCAAAAAATTGTTTGAATTGTCTATCTGTTTATCAATCAATTGCTTTGTTGATCTTAGCTGCTCTAAATACTGGATATATTGTGTTTTTAATGGCCCTTTTATTTCTCCGCTGCTTAGAATACTTTCAGTTGTATCAATCAAGTGCTGCAAATAATCCCCAGCTTCGGTATTATTTGTCAGTGAAGTTCCCAGAATTTGAAATAACTGTTTGCGTGCCTGAATAGCTTCGGGGGATTTTTCGCCAGTAATTAACCAGTGCAAATCCAAGTCTCTAAATATAGACTTAAGCTTTAAAAGGCTGTCAATCGTTAATGCACGATTACCGGCTTCTATTTTACTTATAGATACTTGAGACGAAAATCCCAACAATTCTGCCAGTTCTTTTTGGCTTATTTTATTTGTTTGGCGAAAATTTTGTAATCTTTCACCTATATTTGCATATTTTTTTAATATTTCTTCTTGCATTGGACGATACTTCAAGTAATATAGTATAACTATAAGGCTAAAATAAAAACTTAGGGATATATAATGAGCAAACAAAAACCTATAATGCTACGAGACCAAAAGGCTATCGAATTAATCCATAAAAGAGCAAAAAGCGAAAATCGCAGTTTCAGCAACGCGCTTGCTCAAACTGTGATCGAGAATCTTTCGCCTGAGCACAAACAGCATATGTATGATACTCATTTTGGAATTTTACCCCAAAAACAATGAAAAATAAACTGAAATATTTTACTGTTTTTGAGGCTGCCAAGGTTCTTGGGATGTCTGAACGTCACTTGCGGCGGCTGATTGATGCTGGCAAGCTACCAGGCTGTAAAAAGGACGGACAGGGTTGGCTGGTGCCTTCGACCGCTGATCCGCGTCTCAGCGGGATACTGACGCCCTTTGAGCTTACACAAATCGCGGATTTGACTGACGTGCCGGTCGCGAAGCGTGACAAGGCACTTCGCACTTTAGGAAAAATTACCCAATTTGAGCATTTATCAGCTAAATACATTCGTGAAGGTAAATCACGCGTTGAAGCTGCTGAGGTTTTCGCGGGTAAGAATGATGTTTCAGTTCGCACTTTATATAACTGGTTGGAGCGTTATCGTCTCGACGGGATACTTGGGCTGATCGACTCGCGCGGCGGCAAATCGAATCGTGACCGGATTTCACCAGAAGCACTTGAACGGTTTAAGCAGCTTTATTTGGATAAAAGGCGTCCATCGGTCAAGACCTGCTGGTCTATACTTCAATATGAAAATGAAAAAAATAATTGCGGCTGGAAAATTCCGTCGCTTCGAAACTTGCATTACATTGTTAAGGATGAGATTCCCATTCCTACTCAAGTTTTATTGCGTGAAGGTCAAGCTGCGTACGAAGCTAAATGTGCGCCCTATATCGAAACTGATTACAACTCTATTGAGCCAGGCCAAATATGGGTCGGTGATCATCATCAATTTAATTGCTGGATTATCGATTCGAGAGGCAATTGGCAACGGCCCTGGTTGACCGCGTGGCTGGACATGCGGTCGCGAAAACTGGTCGGCTGGGACGTTAACTTCGGGCCGAATCAGGCGACAATCCTGAGGGCCTTTAGGGCAGCTGCCGAAAAA
>CAZITB010000047.1:0-19869 GCA_964542055.1 uncultured Candidatus Kuenenia sp. | reverse complement strand
TTTTAACCAGTACTGATCAATGTTTTCATTGTTAATCTGAGAATTGATATAATATATATATAGCTGTGCTTTGCTTCTGTTTACAATGCCCTGCAAGGCTGCAACGGTATGGCAGTGATCCCATGCTGTTTTAACTTGATTTTGGTCATTTAGATCTAATTTGAGTGTATATCCTAAATCAAAAGTTCCGATTTTATTATCGGCCAACGAGTCAACAAGAAAACTGCTTGATATAATCAAAAGTAAAATAAAACGTTTTAACATGTCAGGTCTCCTCAAACTTTCTGTACTTCAATTACTTTGTTTTTATTTGATTTCTTCTTTACAGCTGGTTTGGGTAAATTTCTATACCAGGTAAAGTACATACCAATCAGACTTATGCAAAACAGGACAAAAGTGACAAAGAAGCCTTTCCAGTTCCTGACCAGTAACAACATCGGCCACAGAAAAAGTGTAATTTGCCAACCATAAGTAAATGGTACTGCCATTAGATCATTTTTATGCTCTTTTCCCATTTCCAGCCTTGTTTTCTCGTCAAGATCGCTCTTTAAAGGTTTCCAAAAACCAAACGGCCAAGTTGTTTTATAGAAATTTTTCAAAACTTCAAAATCAGTCGGCTTGCCTATTAACGTTCCTAATATACAGCCTGTACTGCCGGTAATAAGAACATATACAAATTGCCATATCTCATTGATTTGAGGAAAAAATATTCTTTGTATAAATGCACTCAACAAGCCGAATATGACACCCATTGCAAAGCCTTCACCGTTAAAACGCCACCAGTAAAAACGTAAAAACAAGGGAACTGTTAAACCGCCCATCAGGCCCATAATGATCCAGCCCCAAATGTCATTAATGTTCTTAACCGTATAACTGAGCAAAAAGCCAAGAACTACAAGAACAACACCAAAAAGCCAACTAATCCTTACCAGTTCCTTGTTGCCCGCTTCAGGTCTGATATAACGCTGATAAATATCACGTGTGAAAAATCCCAAGGCCATATTGACCTGTGTATCAAACGTTGACATGCTTGCTGCTATCAAAGCTATCAAGATAAGACCTCTAAAACCCACTGGAACATCAAAAAGAACAACTGCCGGTAAAATTCTTTCAGGATTGATATTGCCATGAAAACTGACAAGATTCAATTTGGATATCCATTGTTCCCCCAGTATGTCTTTCAACTGAATGATCAGCTGAGGATACTCCTGAGGATGATTGATTATCCTGCTTATGGCAGTGACCCAGTTCTTCTCTTGAATACCTGTAAAATTCTGGTGGATTAACTCAGATGCAGCTACGATCTGTGTTTGATCTGCAAAGAAATCATTGACCAGAAATAAACCCAGAACAGCAAATGCCAACATGAAAGGCCAGCGGAACATTATTGTCGTTCCCCGCAGAAAAGATAAAGTTCCGCACTCACGATCATTTCTGGCCCCGAAATATGTTGGCTCGTGTCCCATACCCATACCTCCAAATATGTTTCTCAGGAGATAAAAACCACTGAACATTAACAAGCTTTGATACATTTCATAACCCTTGGGCATATGTGTATGTAATTGAGGAGTTGCACTAAGCCACTGATCGTTGCCTGTAACCGTCTCGGCGACAGCAGCAAGATCAACGCCTGAACTCTTTATAAATGCCATCAGGCATATGCCAATTACACTGCAGAAAACCACACCTGATTGAAACACATCTGTAAACACAACGCCGTAAAATCCGCTGGCAAGAGTGTATAAAGTGGCAATGCTGACTAAAATAATAGAACATACAACTGGTGAAAAGGGCAAAAACATTGACAAAAATATGCCAATACCCTTTACCATATAAGCAAGCATACCAATTACCGAGGCAAAGGCCGCAAAGGACATGACGATTCGTGCAAACTGTCCCCCGAAACTTTCTCCAAAACGGTACACCATCCATTCGGCACCGGTTATGCAGCCGCTGCGTCGATGCCACTTACCTGTCCATAAAAGCATTATAGGAAGAACCAGAACAGCTCCGCCGCGAAACTCCACAAATAATCCTCTTGGACCAAGCATAAAAAGAAACGATGTTATCATCATAGTACCGGTTACATCCAGCCATGAAGCCATACCGGATATACCCAATGCCCACCAGGGCAATTGCCTGCCGCCTAGAAAATAATCTTCCATTGAAGCCGACGCTTTGTTTTTCAAATAAAAGCCAAAGCCAATTAAAATACAAAAGTAAACCGATATTACAGTATAATCTATGGAATTTAGAGTCTGCATAAAAGTCTCAATAAACTATGATTTAAGTTGGTCTAGCCAGTATTTTAAAGATTCCTGATACAATTGTCCTATCATTTCACCCCCCACTACTCCGGATGTTCTATTTATATGAGGTCCACTTAAATTTTTTGGTGCATTGGTCAAAATTTCTGCGGTTCGGTCATTAAGATCAAGTACCTGCTCAATAAGAGCAGCAACATAAGCCTTTTCAGTTTTTGATGCATTTTCATCCAAGGCTTTTTCGATATTAATAGCTATTAAAAGAGACTTGTAAACCGCAGTTGACTGTAACCGGGCAACCTTAAATAACGCTACCTGATCCTCAATTCTCTTTTTATACGGCTGGTGAGCTTTTTCAATAAGAGATTGCAAAGATTCCTGGATCTGGTCAAGTTTATACTCACTAACCAATGGAGCTAACTGTGATGCATGTTCTTTGGCATAATCTATATCATTATGAGGCGCAACTCGCAAATCAATGAACGGACTATAGCCACAGGTCTGCATAGTCGTTGAAACCAGCTCATTTATCCTACCAAAGTAATCCTGCATCTCT
The DNA here is from genome assembly GCA_964542055.1 of uncultured Candidatus Kuenenia sp. Lineage (GTDB taxonomy): Bacteria > Planctomycetota > Phycisphaerae > Sedimentisphaerales > CAMDDF01 > CAZITB01. The sequence goes on along the minus strand of CAZITB010000047.1, from coordinate 17,049 downwards.
TTACCATAAGGACCATACAAAGCTGTGCAATACTCTTCCACATCCTCTGATGAACCTTTCCCTCGCCAAAGGGACTTTGCCAATACGTAAGAGTTCATCCCATATGCCCAATTACCAAATACCTGGAAATACGCAGAACCGATACGCCTCATACCAAACTCTAAATAAGTTTCAACATTTTCGCCAATTGTTTGAGGCATCGGGTATGGCATACACCTGAACATTACATTATCATGATAATATTCAAATACTTCCGCCGAATCGCCAAATACTGACATTTGACCCTTCAGTTTATCAAGATACCATTGATTTGATTTACACCCTTTAAATTCATGCTTAAAACATCTTTCACGAGGTGCATAGAGCAAACGTATTTCAGGTCTGGGTTTTACTTTTTCAGGAGGAAATATTGTAGCATGATATACCAGGTAAGCGAGTTTCGTTTCTCCAAGCGGCATTCTTTCAGCGAGTCCGTTCATGGCAAGTAGAAGCTGATCAGAAGCTGAATAGTCTTTGCACTTGGGACATGAGCACCAGCCGTGTTCAACGATATCATCACCCCAGATGTGTACCATATCAAAGTTTGGTATTTTCTTATATCTTAAAAGTTCTTTTGTCGCATTTTCAGCAATAATATCAAGAGCCGCACTGCTGGACGGACAGAAATTATACGTAGGTGTTCGCTTGCCATCCTCCATCCTGAAATACTCAGGATGTTTTTCAAAAAGATCACGGGGCAAGCAGTTTGGCAAAAAATGACCTCCCCATTCAAAATTCATATCTCTTAATGAGAGCTCTTTGGCAAGAGTTTCTATAGCGTGATCCGGCATCGGACCTGCGTGCATTGCTAAAAAATTATAACCGGTTTTGGCCATAAAATCTACCAGCTCGACAAGGTCATTGCCTTCATAATTCATTGGAATATAAAATATGCCCCTGCCTTTGGATTTAGGAGAAGTGTATAAGTCTATGCTGTTAAAATTTGGATCTTTTATTTCAGGTACCACGGCATACTCTTCGCCCGGCAAAGGCCAGCGGCATCCCAGCTGATCTAAAAGTCCATAAACGCCATACATGCAACCTCTTGGACTGCCGCCTCTTATTTCCAGGACGGATTTTGTAGATTTGATTCTAAAAGCTTCCTCAGGTAAAGTTCCATCTATTCCGATTATTATATCAGCTTCGGACAGTTCATTAGTCAGGGTATATTCCTGTGATGTCATCTTAGAAAGATAACTTTTAAGCTGTTGAGCTGAAAATACAATTGTTTCATGACTTTGATCAATATAAATAGAATTAGCAGAAACGAAAGAATTAAAAATTAGCGTTAAAGCAGTTGTTAATAAAACAAATCGAGTTTTCATTTTTTAGAGTCCTTTCAATTTTTAATAAATACAAGTCTTTACTACAAAAGAAAAACGTTACCAATTCTCCGCAACTTCGACGAAGTCTTTAAAATCCACCTTTCCGTCCTGATTGATATCCGATGCCTGGCAATTATCAAAATCACAGGTATCTAGCCATTTATCTGCAAAAATGGCAATATCATTAAAATTTAATTCAAGGTTGCCATCAAAATCACCTTTAAATGTGTAAACAATATTATCTGACACCGGTGTTGAAGTGTTACCTGAAGCATCCTTAAACTGCGCATAAACTGTTTTGCTGCCATAACCGGATGTTAAATTAACATTCGCAGATGTAGAATACGGCAGCCAGTCAGTACATACATCTGTATAAAAACACATTTCTGACACACCGCTCTGTTCATCTGAAGCATTAATTTCAACGTCAACACTAGTGTCGAATGTAACAGCATTGCCATGACCAAGAACTATGCTGCCGGTCGGAGCAGTAGTATCAGCTAGCGAATAACAGGCAATCTCAGCAAAACCTGAAGTATCATAGTCGGATATTTCTGGCGAGTATACTGAATCCCCATAATGATTCAGTATCGTTACCTTAATCCATGAACATTTCACAACGGGATTAACTGTGATGGTCTTTATCGAACCAAAAGACTGATCCATTGTTATATATTTGGTCGTTCCATCTGAAAAGTCTATTTTTATATCCTTAGCTTCAGAGAAAATATTCATTGATAACTGCTGTATCTTTATCTGTCCAACACTTTCTATTTTTGTAAAATTAAGCTGACAGTATTTAGTTCCTGAGTCTGCATCTCTTACTGCCCAGCTAACTCCTGGATAATGCGGATTACCAAAATCCCACCATACTCCATTGGCAACATTAGACAATTGCCAGTTGGTGTCCACACCTGTTGAACCAGTAACTCCGCTTAATTCGATCAGTTCGTAACCAACTCCAGATGAATCGGCTTGATCATAAGGATGCCACCAGTAAGTACCCTGGGCTTGTTCAGTTACATCCGGCACGCCGTCAGCATCTGAATCTATATCCGTCTCATTATTGGCTACAATTATTTTTTGCTTCCAGGGGATATTGTTCTTATCTACAAACCATGCAACTCCATCTCTTACCATATCAAGGTGAACATCATAAGTGCCGGGTGTTGATGGAGCGACAATATTAAATGTGAATGTTTGTGAAGAGCCTGAAGGAACGTTTCCTCCGGGAATGGCGATCCTGCCTTTTGCATCATAATCTCCGGAAACTGGTGTTGTCCCTTGAGGCACTATTGCATGACCAAGGGAATATGAATTGGCTGTGGTCCAATCGTCCCATCCGTCATTACGCAAAGTTGCTGTGACAGAATATGTCTGTCCCGCTGCCATAATTCGCGGGATTGTGTTGCTGACAAAAGTTTCCCTGTACCAGTTAGACTCCTGATTGTAGCCACTAAGCTTATATCGAAGAAGATAGTAAAAACTGAAAGGGTCAAGAAAACGATGGTTTCTGCCGTATCCGGCGTAAGCAGTTTCTATATCTTTTATAAATGTAGGGCCAAGAAGTATCGATCGATACCAGTCAAAATCTACTCCACCGGACCAATCATCATCAATATCAGATGCATATTCAGCGGGTTTACCAGGATCAGTACTCTCTTGGAAATCATTATTTTTTCTTTTATAAACAGGAACATTATTAAGTAAAGTCGGAGTTGAAAAGTTAGTTGCATTATTAAGGCCAATTCCATCACCGCTAAAAGGAGCATAAAAGTCGCAATCTGTAGTTGTAAGCGAACGATATCCATCTAACAGCCAGCCGCTTATAGAATAATCCAGCAGTCTGTAATCTTCTATACAATGCTTTTGCCAAACTGGCATAACGCTTTGATAGCCACTGATTCTATTTGTCCACAATTGTCCGGGCTTGACGTATCCCGCACCGGAATCCCAGGACATAAAGAAATCTTTGGAAGTCTTTGTACGGTAAAAATAATCAAAAGCTGGTCCGATAGTGTCCATAAGATTTGGATTAAATGCCCAGCCGCAATAAACCTGACCGCGGTTACTGTCAGTCCATAGTCCCTGTTGCGTATTGACTGAACCATTTGCAACATTATAATAGGTCCAGGTAGAACCATCATAATCTCCCATAGCAAGCATAATATAATGCCCATCATATATTGTTCCATTAGTGGGATTGATAATTCCACGATCAACCAAACTTTGATATGTCGGGGCGGGATTTTGAACATAAAATCTCTCTTTCAAACCTGGCAAGAGCCCGCTATGAAAAGATGAATTTGCGATCTGCCATGTTGCTTCCATATAACTGTTATAAGCAGTTAGAACTTTTGCAAACTCCCATTCGGTTTGAACTGCGCCGTGGCTGCCGCCTGCATATACAGTATATTTACTTTCCCATGCTGGGAAACCTATTGTCTTGATCATTTCCTGCTGTCCGGTTATGGCATTTGCTGACGCCAGAATTTCTCTCATTGTATGGCCATCAGTACCGGAAGGCTGGGTTGGATCATCAGAGGCAGGCTCATCGGTCCATGGTGAAAGTTCAAAACAGAAACCTCTTTTCATAACAGCATAATCCAGGTTACATTGCATCATCCCATGATCATTTTTGCCTGCGTCAGCCATATAATAAAGATCCCGAGTATATGACATAATTGTTGGATCACATCTGCCGGTATCAAGATACTTTTCTTTAGCCCAAATGTAGGCATCACACTTTGCGCTTCCGGTAGAAGCAGTGTTTGTCTGCCAAATTGTACCAGTTCCGCTAAATTTACCGGTCAGGTCAATTAGAACTGGGAACTGCGGCCCTGACGCATCGTTAACCAACCAGTTATAGAGTGAACCGGCAGAGGTGTCTTTACGAACAGCAATAGCATCCTCACAGCCGGCTGCGGTAGTTGCAGCAAGCATAGTAGATATTACTCCTGTCTGGTCGGTATCAAAGAGAATTACTCCGTTTATATAATCTTCAAACTCAGTTATAAGGCCTTTGACTCCACCGCTTACATTCTGAACAGGCCAATTTTCACAGATTGCCCCGCTTTCACGAAGGCGCATCAGCCAGTTATAATCGCCTCCATTCTCACCGAAAGGCCAGAATTTGATAAAAATCTGAGGAGCATCTCTATTTACTATGCCCTGAACACAAGCTGTTGCATGATAGTGGTCTACACGATCCCCTACAGTAAGATTTGAGGCGTAGGTTACATCGAAATAATAGATAGTTGGTTTATTCGCATAGACTGAAACGGATGCCATGCAAATCAGGGTAATAATTAGAAAATTTCTCATAAAAGATCCCTTCACTTTAAAAAAATATTGCAATCGTTATATACATAAAAAACAGTTTCCTCAAGCAATTTCCCGAACCTTAACTAAAGTTTCACTTCATATCTGGGAGAATTGCCTTTTAAGACGTCATATATATTTAAAGCTGCCTTCTGCTTTAATTCAGCAACTGATTGTTCAGTGTACCATCCGGCATGATCTGTCATTATCACATTTTCTAAATTTCTTAATGGGCTTGCGCTTTCTAATGGTTCATTTTGAAATACATCAAGTCCTGCGGCGGCAATTTTTCCATTGTTTAAAAATTTGTATAGCGCCTGTTCATCTATCAACGGACCGCGTGAAGTATTCACTATTATGACATTGTGCTTCATTACCATAAATTGTTCATCAGATAATATATTACGGGTTTCTTTGTTCAATGGAGCATGTAAAGATATGATATCGCTTTGCGAGCACAGATCAATAAGGTCAACTTTATTTACATTATTTTCCGAAGCAATATTTTTAGATATAAATGGGTCGTAAACAAAAACATTTTTTGGATTGAAACCCTGAAGTTTCCTGTTTAAGCATTTGGCTATGCTTCCAAAACCAATTAATCCAACATTCAATTCGCAAAACCGTAGGACTTTTCTGTAAGAAATAAGGTTCCATTTGCCTTCCTTAACCATCTTATTTTTTTCACTGATACAATGAAGACAATCAAACATGAGTGCAAAAGCATGATCAGATACATCTTCATCACAATATCCCCTAACATTGGCCAGAGTTATGCCTCGTTTCTTGATCGCTTCTGTGTTTACATTATCATATCCTACACCATAACGGCAGATACATTTACATTTTGTCATATTTGATATTACCTTTTCGGTAACAGGAGCAAGGTTAACTAACAATGCATCAATATCTTTCACCTGCTCTGATAAAACGTTTTGGTCATTAGTTTCAGTAAAAATTAGTTCGACACCTAAAGGTTCTAGTACATCTCTCTCCTGTTGGTATGAACCATGCCGATCGTCTGCAATTAACACTTTAAATTTTGACATAAATACTCCATTCTGATATCACCAGATGAAAGGTTCCATAATATCTAAGATTACCACTTTTGATTCGGTTAATTTTTCGTCACCTAAAACTTTAAAAGTTTCAGGATTTTCTGAATTCAAAGCCATCAGATCATAATGGTTTGGGATGGCATACTTTGGCTTGATTGCTTCGGCCAGCTTCAGTGCGTCAAATATTCCCATGTTCCCCCACTTACCATTAATGCAAAGCAAAGCCACTTCAGCCTGAGGTGGTGAATCGGTCAAAAGATCTGAAAAAGCTGTATCTGAGGAATGGTAAAAACTTCTTCCATTTTCAAATCTAACTATATAACCACAGGTATCTACTACATCAATTCCGGAAGGAACCGCGTAACAGCCGGATATTTCAATATTGCAAACTGTTTTTGTTTCACCTGAATCAATACGATATATGTTGTTTTGAGAAATTCCCAACTGCTTAAGCTTTTGGCAGGCCAGTCTTGGTGCAACAAATTTCGTATTTTTGGAATATTTATACTTTTCTATGGTCCCGGGATCAAGATGGTCATAGTGGTCATGAGTTACAATAAAAATATCAACCTGAAGATCCTCAGGTTGTATCGGCGGATCAATCATCCTGGAATATTGTTTGCCGATAAAGTGGCCAACTGAATCTGAAAGATAAGGATCAATGGCGATAGAGAAATTACAACTCCTGATTAGATAGCCTGCCTGACCTAAAAACCATAAGCAGGCTTGATCATCTTCAATTTTTGTCTTCCTAATAAAATCCATAATTACGTTTTCCCTGCGAACTGGGCCAGAATCTTGGCCGCAGAGACAATCTCTGCTATTGCTACTTTTTCTTGTTCAGAATGTGCGCAGCACAAGGATCCCGGACCAAAAATAACCGTAGGAATTTCCAATATATTTGAGTAAAAAGTAGCGTCGCAGGATGCCAGCATCACTCCTGTTTCATTCGGACATCCGCAGTCGTTTTGGCTTTGCAACAACCTTTTAACAAAAGAGTTTGAATTATCAGTAACGGAGCAATCATGGATATACGGAAATCTAAGGGCTAATTTTTCTAAATATTCCGTAGTCATACTTGCTTTGATAAAATCTTTCAGTTCTTGTGTAACCTGTACTCCAGTTTTATTCATTAAAAAACCAATTACCCCATATAGAACAGCTTTATCGGCAACAGTAGAATACCAGCTGCCGGCTTCAAGCCTTCCAAAAGTAAGAGGGATTGCATTTCCAAACTGCTTAAATATGGAAATTTCTTGTGATTCTTTTTTAAGCTGCTCATGATACTTAGTGATCAGTTCTATAACCTCTTTGACAGCAAGAATAGCATTAACTGATTGCTTTTGTGACCCACTATGAGAAGATTCACCATTAAATTGCACATTGAACCAGACAGCCCCTCTTGCAAAAGTACAAACTTTATTCTCCGTTGGTTCCAGAACTATGGCAAATTTAGCATCCTTGTCTTTGTCAATAATGGATAATGTTCCGTTTCCACCACTTTCCTCTTCAACTACAATATGGGCAACCGGCTCAAAAAGCAACTGATCGCTTGATTGCTGCAGCAGCTTGGAAAAAAAGAGAAAAATTACTGCAATTTGGCCTTTTGCATCGCATGCTCCCCTTCCAAATACAGTGTCATCGACAATTTCCGCTCCCCATTTTTGATTCTTCGAAAGACCAACAACATCACAGTGTGTGTTAATAACTACTTTTGGTAAGTCAGGATTTTCTTCTAATCTGGAAATTCTTAGATTGAAACGATTTTCATATGAATTGCCGTCTAAGGGTGAAGAATAATACTCACTTTTTTTAATATCTTCTGAAATGTAACACTTTTCAACTTTTAATCCGAGTTCCTTAAATTTGGAATAAAGAACCTCAGTTAATTCCTGTTCATTCGAAGAAACTGATGGCACCGCCATGATATCTGACAGAAACTGAACTGTTGTTTCTATTAATGATAAACTTCTCTTACAAGTACTTGTCGATTCCAACATTCATCCTTCCAAGATATTCAAAACTTCAGAAAAGATATTTACACTTTTTTCTATTTGATCGTCATTAATGACCAAAGGAGGTGCAACACGAATTACATTAGAATAAATACCAACTGAACCAATCAGTAAACCTCTTTTAGCACATTCACTTATGATTTTCTTAGTTATTTCCGGGGAAGGCTTCTTACTATTTTTATCTTCAACAATTTCAATTCCGATAATTAGCCCTTTGCCTCTTACGTCACCTATCGAGCTATGCTTTTCTGATATTTCCTTCAAAAGACCCGATAACTTTTCACCTTGATTCCGAGAATTCTCTACAAGGTTTTCATTCTCAAATATCTCTAGAACAGCTGTAACCGCAGCACTTGAGACAGGGTTTCCGCCAAAAGTGCTGGACATTTCACCTTTTTTCAAAGAATTAAAAATTTCCGAACTTGAAATAACAGCAGAAACTGGTACTCCTGAACCAATCCCCTTGCCCAGACAGATAATATCTGGATTTAAATTTTCGTGTTCCATTGCCCACATCTTGCCGGTTCTGCCATATGAAGACTGTACTTCATCTAATATAAAGAGCATATTTTTTTGTTTAGCCCAGTCTCTTAACATCGAAAGCCAACCTTCAGGAGGAAATATAAATCCTGCTGCTCCCTGATAAGGTTCAACCAGAACGGCTGCCAGATTTCCAGTTGAATTTGCATTTATAAGATCATCTAAATAATTAAAATAACGGCTGTACCCGGGTGCATCGTCGCAAAAACCCAGTTCATCGCGATAAGGGTTAGGGTATATAGCTCGTATAAATCCCGGCAGTGTAGGACCGAATTTCTTTTTAGGTCCGCTTAAACCTCCCGCTGAAGCTGCATGCATTGTTCTGCCATGAAATCCTCCATAAAAGGACAATATTTCAAATTTCTCTGCTTTGCGTTTTGCCAGCCTCAATGCTGCTTCAACTGCTTCCGACCCGGTTGTCAGAAAGAAACATTTATCGAGATAGTCAGGAAATGAATTAACCAGCTTTTGTGCTGCTTGAATTCTTTCAAGAGTAGGACATTCATAGTTGTTAAGTAATTTTGAGCTGCTTTGCTGGATTGCCTCGACAAGATGCGGATGGCAATGACCAACATTGGTGACCAGAACGCCACTTGTCCAGTCAATATATTCTTTTTGCTCGATATCTTTAACAATACAGCCTTTTGCTGAGTCCCATACTACAGGTGCCTGAAAACCAGTTACATCGGCCTCGTATAGTTTCCATTCCTGAATAAGTTCAGCGTTTGTTTTTTTCATGTTTGTATTTGTGGTCATTGGAAGAAACAATCTACTTATTATAACCTTTATTTTCGATATTTTTTCTGAAATCCTTCATCTCTTCAGACATTTGCCATTCCATCCCATGAATGCTATAGCCACCATCGACATCGATAACTTGGCCTCTGATCATTCTAGACTCAGGAGTACACAGAAATTTAATGATCCCAACACAATCCTCTATTTCAGTTATTTCATTTCCCGGTGTTCTGTCAATTACCGGGTCAGCATTTTTGGGGTCTTCAAACATATTCTTTACAGTTGGAGTCATTACTACGCCGGGGGCAACACAATTGACATTTATTTTGTTCTCTGCTAACGCTACCGCCATGCCCCTGGTCATTGCTTCAATAGCTCCTTTGCCGGCAGCATAATGTACATAACTTGATGTAACTGAGCGTGAAGAAATAGAGCTTATATTTACAATATAACCGCCAGTACCCTGTTTAACCATTTCCTTGGCAGCAAAAGTAGAACAGTACCAGTACCCTCGTACATTGTTTTTCAAAATGTCTTCGAAATCATCCTCTGTAAGCTCTAATAATGGAATTTGAGGTCCAACAGTCGCATTATTGATCATAACATCTACGCTGCCAAATTCACTTTTAGCGGTTTGCATCATGCGTTTAATATCATCAACAATGCTGATATCGCATTGCACCGCAATGGCGTTACCACCACTATCTTTTATGTCTTTGACAACTGATTCTGCTGAGGCTTTGCTTTTTCTATAGTTGACCACAACATTAGCTTTATCTTCAGCAAAAGACTTTGCTAATGCACTTCCGATAGCACCGCCAGCACCAGTTACAATTACTGTTTTTTGATTGAAGTCCATATTTACCATCCTTAAATTTAGTTTAAGTTTTAAAAATTATGTTCTCTAACCCCGCCCTTGGCGGATTCCGCTATCCAGGAGTGAGCAGGATCTTCTTTTGTGAGCCAACTTCGTTTCGGACCTGCCATTCCCCATTGCATACGCATTTCATAACCGGGTCCGGTTACATTTGGATGATATCCTCTGGGGATCATGACAGCATCTTCATCACAAATCCTGTAAGCCTCGTCAATTGTCAGATCATCATCATACACTGCCTGAAAACCGAATCCCTGCGATGGATTGAATCTGAAATAGTAAATTTCCTCTAATTCAGACTCAACGCCAGGATTATCTTTGTCATGAGAATGAGGAGGACAAGAGGACCAATTCCCTTCAGGAACCCAAGTCTCTCCAACTATTAACCTCTCAGCGTTGACATTTTCACCAACTATGAAAAAGCCTTGTATCTGCCAACTGCCTTTACCGATATCCAAAATTTTGATATCTTCAGGCTTTATTAGCTTAACATCGGTATCTCTTTTGTTTGACTTAACGAAATAAATAGCCCCCTGCATTTCGGAGGTGGCTCTTACTTTAACTTTTTTACCCGAGGGAATGTACAAAGCATGAGGAAGGCCGCTAAATTGATCTTTGCGTCCCTCAACTGCAGTTTTATTATCATTATATGAATATTCAAAACTTCCGGAATTCAAAACCAGGCCAAACTCGTAGCCGTCTTGCCCTATTGAAATTTCTTCCCCGCAAGACAGCCTGAGAAGATCCATATTAATATATTTTAAAACTCCATTTGTATCATTCGCAACTGAAAATCTTCCTTTTTTCTGTTTTTGATTTTTTAAACACAACTTGGTCATCTCAGCTCCTGTCAAAAATTAAACTACATCCCAATCAATTTCTACTGACTTTTTACTCTCAAGCGATCGATTGACAGCGTCAAGGAAGATAACATTATCAAGACCAGCTTTGGCATCAACTTCACAATCTGTATCGAACTTTATATTGCATATAAAGCTGTCTAGCATCGAGTATGGATGGCCTTGATACTTGCCCAATATCTTGCCCCAATCTGTAACGGGATGTAAATATCTTTCATTAGTTACATGATGTAACTGCTGATCAGAAACATCTATATCAATCGAAGAATCAGACCCGCTTAACCTCATTTTCAATTCGTAGATAATTGGCATACCTTCAGGCAAAACCCAGTTGCTTGAAATACGTCCTGTGGTTCCGTCTTCAAATTGCAACATGGAATCTACCAGATCGTAAGTATCTATTCCAAACGAGATCAGCTTTTTCTTCACACCAGTTGCAAACACAGCTTTCGGTTTTTTGTTAGTGATCCAAAATGCCAGATCCGCCGAATGACTCATCAAAAACCAAACTGGTGATGATTTTGCGGACCATTTCAACATTTGCGTCGGTACGGCAATAGTATCATTTAATTCAACGCTGTAAGTTAAAATTTCACCCAATTCACCATTAGCAACCATCTGCTGTGCAGCAGCAAAAGGTCTGCTCCAGCGATTGAAAAATTCAACCGTGCATTTCACATCTGCCTGCTTTATCGCTTGATACATCAAAACAGCATCTTCAAGACTTGTAGAGAAAGGCTTTTCAATCCAAATATTTATACCGGATTGAGCTGCCCTTGTTACTGCATCTCTATGTAAATGATCAGGCAGAACTATTATAGTTGCGTCTTGTTCAACTTTTTCGAACATTTCGTTATAGCTGTTAAACGTTAAGCAGTTATATCTGGATTTGGCATTTTTTAAGGCCTCATCTGATGTATCAGCTACAGCAACTAGTTCTGCATGTTCGTGGCTGGTAATGTAATCAGCATACAACTGCCCCATTATACCTAAACCTACTAACGATAATTTGATTTTTTCATTTTTTACACTCATCTTACTCCCGCTTGATTTTCTTTTGAAACTTCTTCTTGAGGTTCTTTATCCAAAAGCCTGTTCCAGGCCAACGCTATCAATCCAGCTGTTACCACTGCCAAAACAGTTAGCAATATAGCCGGAACTGTTCTCCCGTAAATCCAGCATCCCGTTGCGAACAATGCACTGTAAACTGAAATGCAACCGATTACCATGCATAAAATCCCCAACGGTAAAGTGCTTTTTTCCTGCCTTGTTTTCAGTTCGATATTGTTTATGTGAGCGTAATCTATGACTCTTTTCCACCCGATACCGCCAGGATGGACTTTCTGATAAAAAGAAAGCAGAACTTTCATGTCGGTCGGCTTTGTAATATAGATCGTAACAATCCAGCTAACTGAAGTTATACCAATACCGATGAGCAGTTTAGATGCTAAAGAAAAATCAAAATCAAATATATTATGATGCAGAATTTCAAAATAAAACGCCACTAAAAACGACACTATCATTGCAACTATTTCACACATGGCATTAATTCGCCACCAAAACCATCTTAATATAAATATTAAACCGGTGCCTGCCCCGATCTGTAATAAAAGATCAAATCCTCTTTTGGCGTTCTCAAGATAAGGAGCCAGAAGGCATCCACCGACCATCAGCACTACTGTTGATAACCTGCCTACAAATACAAATTCCTTATCTGATGCATTCTTTCTGATGTATCTCCTATATACATCATTGACGACATAGGAACTGCCCCAGTTTAGATGCGTAGAAATAGTTGACATGTAGGCCGCTATCAAAGAAGCCAACACCAGCCCTAAAAGCCCGGAGGGTAAGTGACTTAGCATAGCTGAATATGCGAGGTCATGTCTTATTATGGACTCGTTAATGTGAGGAAAAGCCTGAGCCAGAGAATTCAGGTCAGGATAAATGACCAATGATGCCAATGCAATTAATATCCAGGGCCATGGCCTTAACGCATAATGAGCGAAATTGAAAAATAATGTCGCTGCGGTAGCGTGTTTTTCGTTTTTAGCCGCTAGCATTCTTTGCACAATGTATCCGCCTCCGCCAGGTTCAGATGAAGGATAATACACACTCCACCACTGCACCGCTAGTGGTATAGCAAATACTGTCACAAACAATTCTTTATTGTCAATACTTGGAATCATGTCAAGTTTACCTGACACATTGGGATGTGATAACAAACCGGACAAACCGCCTACCTGTTCAAGCCCCAGAATATAGTTAGCTGCCCAGAGCGACCCTACCATTGCCATGCCGAACTGAACAAAATCTGTGAGCAGAACTCCTCGTAACCCTCCAAGCATACTATAGGAAACAGTGATCAATGCTGCCAGTGCAATGACCTCAAAAGGACTAAGACCCAGCAAAACACCGCCTATTTTGATAGCAGCCAGCGTTACATTTCCCATTATAATGATATTGCAAAAGACACCTAGATAAATAGCTCTGAATCCTCTAAGAAACTTTGCAACATTTCCGCTGTAGCGTAATTCATAAAATTCGATATCTGTCATTACCCCGCTTCGTTTCCAAAGCTTGGCATAGACAAAAACAGTAAGCATACCGGTCAGCAAAAACGCCCACCACGCCCAGTTGCCGGCAACACCGTTAAGTCTAATGATATCTGTTACAATATTAGGAGTGTCAGTCGCAAAGGTAGTTGCAACCATTGAAACGCCCAAAAGCCACCAGGGCATATTTGACCCGGAAAGGAAAAACTCAGATGCATTTTTACTTGCTTTTCTGGTTACCAGCAAGCCGATAATAAGCGACAGGACAAGAAAGGATATGATTATCAACCAGTCGACAGTCTGTAGCTGCACTTTAGTCTTCCTTAACAAATTTAAATTATGGTTAGATTTTAATTAAAAGAAAAAACGTGGGTCATAAGGTACAAATATTTATATTTATCCATTTTATTGGTTAAAAATAGATATCACTACTAACAATTTGACAAGAGTCAAATTCTTCCTATCGCCATTTAAGCTCCAGCTTTAACTTGATTCATAATGTAACAATTACAGTTTGGCTAGTCAATATAAATCTTATATCGATTATAATCTGTTTTCATAAACCCATATAGAAAAATAACTTATATACCAAAATATTTAAGTTTTATGGAACCGGGGAACTTTTTTTTTCAATACGAGGCTTTTATAAGTGATGAAATTTCAGGGCGACGCCTGATTTGCTGAAAAATACCCCACCCAATTTGTGTTTTTGCCTTTTATGGCGGTTGAGTGCCCGAAAAATTCAAATTTCCTTCAAAAAAATAAAGTGGACAAAACTGTTTTATCGTGTAATTTATTGTCAACTAAAAATTTACGCGAAAGAATCGACTATGGCAATCATACCGCAAAAACAATTCTCTTGATGACAGGAATTGAAATCTGGCAGATTTGCGAGGATTTACCCTTCTTGATAGTGCCTTATGCAAACCCTGGAACCTCAAAGACACAAAATGCTTAATCCGCAAAAAAACCTTACAAATCGAATAGCTCAAATACCAGAACAAAAAAATATCTGGAAAAAGATTTCAATAAGTAGTAATATCAATAAATTAGGGATTTAAAAATATGGCTAATTATCAATTAATAACAGAAATAGAATCGGCCCCAAAGAAGGCAAAAGATGGGATAATTCGGTTAATAAAAAAGGGTGAGTTTAGTTGCGGACAACGGATTGAGCAGAAAAAACTTGCTCAAAAATTGAAAGTAACCATCCCTCCTCTCCGAGAAGCTCTATCTACATTGGAGGCCGAAGGTTATCTAGAGCGTGTACCGGGAATTGGAGTATTCTGTAAAGCATACAACGTTGACGATCTTACAGAATTGCTGTATCTTCGAACAGGACTTGAGATTACAACATCGCTGCTGCTGATAAAAAAACTCACATCATCAAAACTAAAGAAATTCAAAGAACATGCATTAAGACTTGAAAATCAGGAAATGTACAAAAATATGTATGATTTCGCTGAAGACCATGCACGGTTTCATTTACTCATTGCAAAAGAATCCGGCAGCAAAAAATTATACGATATGTTAAAAAACAGCCATATCATAGAGCAAATTGTCTTTAGAGAAAATTTTGCAAATATGAAACCCCACTCTCATCATCAAATCACAGTAGCACTCGAAGAAAAATCTCCAGAAAAAATCGTTAAAGCTATGTGGGATCATGTCATCAAAGCTTATGATCCGATTCTGAAGAAGCTTAAAAAGGATTTTGGAAACAAGCCAATCACTTTTTAGCAGTGATATTTTAACTACTCTTACAAACAAACCGAATGCCTCATACTCTTTATAGTTTAATATTGTTGCTAAAACAGTGTTGAAGATGTATATTCGGTAAAACTAGTTTAAATCATTATGTCAGGAGAACTAAAATTGGCCTTGAATGAAATGTCTCAGCGAGAAAGAATACAAAAAACCATAAGACTTCAGCAGCCGGATCGCATTCCCATTGGGAAAGTAGATTTTTCAGGAACTTTATACAAAGTTTTTCAGGAAAAAACCGGCTCCGATGACCCAAATGAATATTTCAACATACCTACCAGACTAGTTGGAGGGTGGGCTGCAGGCTCAGGCGGAGCACTGGTTGGCGGAACACACATGTGGAAAGGGGACATTGACTATTCAGCTTATTTGCCACAAGTGCCTGACAAGGGCCGATTAATGGTAAAAGGCGATGGTTACTTGATCGGAGATGACGACCTTGAGGTCTATCTCTTCCCTTTAAAAAACATGCAAACCATACAGGAACTTCACAAATACCCTTTTTGGGAGGCAGAAAGGAAAGCCGCTTCTCAAAGATCATGGCAAGATTTAAAAACCAATATCGATAGATTGAAAGCAGATGATAAATTTGTTTTAGGTTGGGTCGGGAATCCCTTTGAATCAGCATGGAAATTAAGAGGTTTCGAAGATCTTTGTATTGATATGTACATTAATCCCGAATTTGCTGAAGCCCTGCTTGATCTAACAACTGAAGCTTGCTGTGCAAATGCTGAATATACTGCTAAGGCAGGAGCGGATATACTGTTTATATATGATGATCTGGCAACAGAAACAGGACTGATGATGAGCACAGATACATTCCGTCAATGGCTAATGCCCAGATACAAAAAGATAATAAGCACAGCAAGGAAAATTGCTCCTGATATTCCGATTTTCTTCCATACTGACGGACAGGCATGGGATATGATACCTCTATTAATTGAATGCGGTGTATCAGTATTAAATCCGGTACAGCCTGAGTGCATGGATCCGGCGGCTGTAAAAAAGGAGTTCGGCGACAAGCTGGCTTTTTGGGGAACCGTTGGTGTTCAAAGCACGATGCCTTTCGGTACACCGAAAGACGTTAAAGAGGAAGTTAAAAAGCGCATAGAAACCGTCGGCAAAGGAGGAGGGTTTGTTCTTAGTCCTGCTCAAACTTTGTCGGGCGATGTCCCCTGGGAAAACGTTCTTGCCTTTTTTGAATCAGCCCAGGAGTATGCCAGCAATCATTTAAATGATTAATTTACTGTCTGTTACCAGAGGCGAGTTAAATTTTAATTTCAAAGTTGTAAAGGGTGGAGTAAAACTGCGGCAGGCGGCGATGTAAAAGTGCGGTATGTATAATGTCAAAACCCTGAACTTAAACCTTCATTTAGTACAATCAAAACAAATGGACAGGATTTCCATGATTTATTTGTTCAAGTCAATCCTGACATTGTGTTATTTGAGATTGGTTCATCAGCCGGCTAGGTAGCTGATATGCTCAGAGACCTCAAAATACCTTTCAAAGTAACATACACTAACCGGATGAACCAAAATGCTTACATCGCAACTGGGACCATGTGCAATATTCTTGACAACGCAAGTTATCTTTTGTATAATCTAAGCAAATTTTGGATCTGATTTCGGGAGATTTAATGATAAATCGATTTTGGTTCGTTTCTTTTATTTTCACCGTTTTAGGAATTTGTATTTCTTCACATGCAGCCTCTGACTATAACATGGATATAGTGGCTGTCAGCAGCGCAGGCGGCGAGGCTAAAAGTGACTCTTTTTATCTGGTCGCTACGGCAGGCCAGCCGGTAGCGGGGTGTCCAGCGTCAAGCTTTTTTTCCTTCAGCGTCAATCAAAATTCCCTTTCATCTTATGGTTAATCAATAGTTTTGATCTCTCAGAGGGTGTTCCCCTGATATGGAACGACCTTTGTCAAGTTATAATATTTAGTTGTTGTGTTTTT
>CAZITB010000046.1:0-19939 GCA_964542055.1 uncultured Candidatus Kuenenia sp. | reverse complement strand
ATTGTAAAATTCCTTTCCAGATTCATGTAACAGAAATAGTACACTCTCCCGATGAAAGTGTAGGAAAAGGAAAATATACGCCAATTGAAAGAAGGAGAAAAGGTTAGATGAAAATTGTCTATCTTACGAAAATCCTACCGCGTAGCGGTTTAGTCCAAATGATATTATGGTGATTTTATAGAAAATCCTTTCCGGTGCTCCAAAGATTGAACTTGTTTACATTTTAACCAAATCAAAACAGAGAATGCAGGCTGCCACTTAGCGGCAGGGTAAGTCCCTGCCGCTAAAAAAACATATCCTATAGTATTAACTTGGAAACTAAGGAATGTAAACAATATTGCTGCTTGGTGAGGAATTCCATACGGCGTCACATGCGTAAACCTGGAAATAATCACCACTGCCGGCAGTTCCGGTATAAACAGGTCCCTTAGTTGTGCCAACATAGGTTCCGTTTTTATATACCAGATAAACATTAATACCATAGTTATCAAAACTTTTTTCCCAGGCAATTGTGGCATTGCTTCCGTCAACACCTGAAACTCTGAGATTTTGTGGGGTTGATGGTGCAGTAGTGTCATTTTTGCCCAGTAGAACAACCATACTGTCATGTTTAATGTCGAAATTAATCCTTGCTGTTGTAGAATTAGGGAAACTATATGATACATTTGCCCAACCGCTTGAAGTTGCCTGTTTTATTTGTTGGATTGAAAGCCACGACGGACAGACAACATCAACGTATCCCGAGGAAGAATTAATATCATACTTCCAATGTTCCCAAGGCCAGTTACGCCATTTATCGTAATTCATATTCACAATAATGAGCACCATTGCTTCTTCGCCAACAAGTACGCGAGCTTCAACATTGGAAGTGCTCGCTGTTGCCAAGTCGGCTTGTTCACTGTAAAGAACAACGCCCTCAATCAGAGAAAGTTCCCATGAAACCTGTTGAACTTCAGACATTCTGGATGTGTAGGTGCTTTCCCAGCCTGGTCCGTATTTAAACCAGTTATGTCCTTTTGCTCCGGACATTATATGCTGCCAGAACTGCAAATTAATTCCCCACGGTTCCGGATTGTTATTCCATGTACCCGGAGCTAATAACTGAGGCCAGGGCCACATCATTCTTGGTTCGGTATTTAGTTTGAGAATATCCATGTATTCAAGAACTTCTTCAAAATCACCGCCGTTGGTTCCGCCAAGAATATTCGGTGCATACATAATGTAATGGTCCATACCAACGATATCAGTGATGTGGCTGTACTGTGCAAATCGATGATTCTTACAAAGATTTATGTATGTGGGATGAGTTGGATCAACTCTCCAGCAGTCCATGCTTTCTGTAAGCAATGGGCCAACCG
Organism: uncultured Candidatus Kuenenia sp.; assembly: GCA_964542055.1. GTDB lineage: Bacteria > Planctomycetota > Phycisphaerae > Sedimentisphaerales > CAMDDF01 > CAZITB01. The sequence goes on along the minus strand of CAZITB010000046.1, from coordinate 18,581 downwards.
GATCTGCACTGTGGTCAGGCTCATCGTCAATAAAGTAAGCAGTCATTCTATCAAGTCCCTGGTTGTAAAAGCGGGAATTGTAACTGGTATCAAGAGTTAGACCCGCAATCGCATAATCATCAAACATATTTTGTATATTGGTCCAGTTGTCATGGCCTGTATTATGGGTTAATCCCCATGTTTTTGCATGTGCAAGGTGATCCTCGTTACCTGGCTCTGGCAGAGATGAACTCCAGTTGCCTACTTCGTATCTTGGCCTTACAAGCCTAAGCGGTGCGCCTATATTATAGGATCCTCCGACTGATTTGGTAGCAGAAATACAAATTGAAAGATGTTTCAATTCAGGGATTGCGCTGGCATAACTTACCTTTATTGGATAAGCCCATCCTGGATTGATTGTTGTTGAACCGCTCACGTGGGTAATATTGCCGCTGCTTATGGCGCCATTAATATATATGTCATCAATAGTATAGGCAGAACTGTCTGTGTTCCTGACAAAAAGGTATAGTGTTTTCATGTCCTGGCTTGCCATTACAGAGCCGAGTTTAAGTTTTTGTTCTTTGAGAGTGGTAGTCATAGAATCAGTTGCATTCGAAGAAGATTTTACAAAAACTGTAACACTGGTGTTGTCGGCTATTGGGCTATCAAATGCCTTTACAGTTATTGCCGCAACCTCTCCCGCAGGAATTGTTTCAGGCCAGTATCTCCAGAATAATAATGTTTCGTTCGATACCAACGTATCAGCATCAGTTCCGTTAATTTTCAACTCCGTTACTGTTCTTGCAACTGAATCGGTATTTCGAACATATACAAACATTGTCCCGCCGTCATCGACCAGTTCGCTGTCGTCATAAATACTCGATTGATAAGCTTTCTGGAAAAGAATCTTTTCTATTTCAATTCCCGCAAAACTCTGCCCGCAAAAGATCAGCATGAAAAGAAATAAAGAATAAATAAAAATTGAAGTTATGGTTCTCATAATATTTTCCTTTTATTTAGATAGTCAGGTTAGAATTTTCGGATGGTAAATTCATCCAAAATAGAGGGGGGCCGCGTTTGTATAAGCTTAGATAAAACTGGCTTTTGGAATACATTAGTAAATCCTTAAAAGCAGTTTCTATAAATGCCGCTGACTCAGTTCAAACTTTAAATCACTAACTTTAAACTACCGTGTTAAGCAATAAAAGCAAAGAATGAAATCTGTATTTTTTTAAACAGGTTGATAGTCATTTTTTACTTCCTTTATTTACGGGTTCTTCGACAGAAAGATTTAGTAAGATACATTGGTTTTGAATTGCCGGGACTTCAACAGAGCGGCCGTTATATTCAAACTTTATTATATCATCATTAGTCGAAAAATTGGTTCTTCGAATTAGCAGCTGGTTGTTGTATTCGATTGCGGAAATTACTGTTGCTTGCTCTCTGGGAACATCATAGGTTACTGGTTTTCCTTTTTCGAGAAACTCGCTGTATTGCAGTGAATCGGCATACACTTTTTGAAGCATCTGGATTTCTTCATTGAGTTCTCTGCTGTAAGACCACAGGAAAAAGGAATCGTACCCTCGTAGTAACAGGTGCCATAAAAGCTCCTGATAGCCCTGTTGAGAAAACTGTTTCACTGCAGGATCTGGTTTTTCAGGAGGAACAGTCGTATGCCAATGTACAAAACCTACAACGGGGACATCCTGTTTATTGTGCTTGACTGCATTAGTGCCTGTAAGCAGTAAGTTATAAAACCATCTATAATCCGGATTTTCAAAATCATACCACTTAAAGGTGTTGTACCATGTGTAAGTAACAGGCATTGCCAGCGTATATCCGGTTTTGTCGAATTCATCATACCACTGGCGGTAAACGGCTCGCTGATCCTTCACATGAGGAATCTTATCGGTATCTATGGGCTTTTCAAAATAATCATACCAGTAGCGGTACTTGCCGCTGGGATATACACCATAGTTGCCTATCATAGCTTCCGGGTAATATTTTTTAATAGTTTTGCTGAAGACTTCTTTTTGGATATCACAACGGATTTGCCTGAGGGCCGATTGGAATGATGTAAAGTTTTCGATGTTTTGAATGTTTTGTCGGCATCGCTCACATTTTTTTGAGTTCTGCCACGCGTTGTTCCATTCGATGGGGCCGTCTATTTCCCAGTCACCAAAGATAAAATCAATTTTGATGTTTGCGTCTTTATAGGCCTTGAGATAATATGCGAGTTGGCTTTTTATATCATCATAACGATGCTCAAGAGCGAAAGGACAACCCATTTTTCTTTTTCCAAAAGAGTCATCGTAAAATTTGTTGCCCTCTTTGTCGATATGGAACGTTGAATCGTCGCCATTAAAGAAAAGGTACATACATGAATTGGCATTAACATTTACCTGAAGACCGAGTTCTTGCTGAGCAGCGGAAATCTTCATGCAATCTTCCAATGTTGCCTCTTTGTTATCTGGCCGCCAGCTTGCTGCACAAGCAAAGCCTCTTGAATCTATCATTTCAAGCAATTCGCGGATTTCCGACTCTTGAAGCTTTTCGAGATTATGCATCAACCGCCAAAGGTAAATCGGCATCCTGTTACCGCGATGATGCTTGAGAGGCTTTGTATTTTCCAACACTGTTTTATAATCTGACGGAATCTTCGTCATAAGGCTTTTAAATTTTTTTTCGTTTTCAGCATCGCTTGGGTGCTTGAGATTCTGGGATTTAGAGTAGCCAAGAAAAATATTATGGATTATTAAAAAAGCCAATAGCAAGCATGTTTTTGGTTTTTTATTCATTTTTCAGGATATCCTCAAAATAGTTATAAGCTTTTGTTTTTGAGCCGTCAGGACGTATAAGCCAAAAACCTCGAAAATCGTCAAGCTCCCAGGAAGGAATTTCCACTCCTTCTTTGGGCTCATTACAATAAAGCTGCCAGTGTACAATATAAGGACAACCCCATTCCAGTCCTTCTTCGACAACATTTTTGGTAACAGTCATCAGAGCCTCTTGTCCCCATTCTTGTTCAGGAACTCCGTATTCACCTATGAAGACATTTTTGTTGCCGAAATACTCGCTGTCTATTGCGTTTTTCGCAATGTAATCAAGTGCCTGTCCTATTTCCTCTTTTTCGTGTAATCCACCGATAACTGTCGAATCCCAGGCGGAATATGAAATCAGGTCGAGTTTGACTTTAGGCAACACATAATTTACCACATTGAGCTGTCCTTCCTTCATACTCTTTACAACATTAACCACTTCAGCGCTGTGGAAAACCCTTACCCCATTCATTCCGAACTCTTCTCGTGCACGATTTACACCCTCCTGACGGGCGGTAAACCATTTTACGGTATTATCAAGAACATGGACGGGGGTTTCTACGTCAAATTTATTGGCTTTTTTAAGGTGCCAATCGGTTTCGTGATTTGAAAATATGAAAGTCTTGCCTGTGTCGCGATATTGAGTCAACAGATGCTTTGCCAGTTCATACATCTGCTGTTCTATTTCTTCTAATTGGTTGTCTTCGAAACCGTCCAGCCAGTAATAATCGTCTTCATGGTCGGTTATCGCCATAACCTGAATGATGTAGGTAGTAAAGGGTTTGTTAAATAGTTCTTTCCAGTAATGATGTTGGGCGCACTGCACGAGGGAACTGAATTCCGGCCAGTCTGAGTTATAAGGGTACATTACAGCGGGTGTTTCAGATGCGTTATGCAGCCAGACCTTTATAACACGAGTACCCATCTCAAGGAGCTGATCGGCACCTTCATTTAGAAAATCTTTCTGTGTTAGATAATATCTGCCTCTTACATGAGTGCATCCGATAGTATCGGGTAAAGTTTTTTCCTTAGAAAGCATTTGGTTGTTTTGTTGGGACTCCAAACATCCCGACAATATAAGCGAAGAAAAACAAATGACCAAAACCAAAAGAAATCTTTTTGTGTTCATAATAAACCCTTTTTCAATTTTTAAAGATTACCAATTACTTACAATTTCTGAAAAATCGCTCAAATCTACATATCCGTCCAGGTTCGTATCCGCACTTCGGCAATGGTCCTCAAGGCAATGATCCAACCAGTATTTGGCGAAATATGCAATATCTTCAAACGAAACATCCAAATCTCCGTCAAAATCACCTTTCATAGTAAAAATTATACTGTCAAAATATGTCGATGAAATATTTCCAACAGAATCCTGAAGCTGCAAAGATACTGTTTTCGTGCCGTAAGAACTATTATCAATCCTGACCTGAAAGGATTCCGAGTAATGCATCCATTCTGTCCAGTTTCCGTCAATTTTCAATCTCATTTTAGATACACCGCTGCCTTGGTCATTTGCGGTTATTGTTAAATCCAGCAAATCATAAAATGCTACAGTATTTCCGTAATTAATCGTAATCGACCCTGTTGGGTCAAAATCATCATGCAGGTCACGTATAGTGTTTTCGCATCCGCTGTAGTCCTGCCACGGTAAAAAATTATATCGCCATGGATAACCAGTTGGTGGTAAAATATAACCAGTGAAAACCTGTGTATCGATAGGCATATACGGAGTAACGCCCGGCATAAAATTATAATAGCCGTATGTATCCCTTACATGGTTTGTATAATCTACAAGCCATTGATTCCTTGTGTAGGGATTTGCTTTAACGAATGCGTTTATCTGGTCAATATCAGCGACACTGGTATCCAATTGCAAACAAAGCGGCTTACCCGGCAAACCCGCACTGGAGGGGGGGATGGTATCCCATGAATCTTCCAGGCCGTTGGGCCACATATTACCTATACCGGCCCAGTTTGCACCGTAAGGGGAAATGACGAAATCCACATAGTCGCAATAGTCAGAAAGATAATACACAACTGTATTTGCGCCAAATGTAACAAACCGAGTACCTTCTACATCTGGTCCATATTCAAGTCCGTAATTTTTAGCAAACTTAGAAACCATCCGAAGCGCCTGCCCTCCAAAGCCGCTTTGAAATTTATCCTGTCCGAAAGTTTTTTGAGGCTGGCCAACCGCTATCTGGTTCATGCCCGAATCAATCATGTTCATAGAAAGATATAGATACCATAAGATACCCTCCTGTTTATTGATATTGGGAACACTTTCATCAGGTGCCCAGAAATCCACCCCCGTTCCCAGCATTGTATCATAATCAAAAAAATGTGCCTGATATCGCTGGCCATTAACCCATTTAACTTCCATAGGTCGCATCGAAACCGTACGTCCGTATTGAATGAGCCATGTCCAGAACTTATTTGGTATCGGTGTGTTCTTTACATTATTTTTCCTTATTGATTCCATCATGCTTCCGCCGAGGATCGGAACAGTCTGCCTAACTTCATCGGCAGCGATTTTAATTCGATGCCAGTCTGCAGGTGTATAACCACGACCCCAGCAATGTTCGAACTGATCCCAGTGCCGAACACCAGTATTGGCCATGAAATCTATAGTATGTGTTTGCCAGTACATACCAAGAACGCTGTCATAAAAACCTCTAAAAAAATCATGCTCTATCCAACGAATTGATTTTTTGAGAAAGTAATCAAGACTTCTGGGGCCTGTATATTCTTTCAAGACAGTACCAGAAGCAATGTCAACTCCATAATATCCGAGAAGGTGGTCAATGTCGTTCAAATTAATTGTAAGCTGAGAATCTGTTGGGTTTGCATTGCCGGTAACCGATTCGGATGTGTTGTGAAAAGCCCCACCATTTACATTTGTACTGATTGGAATAGTAATATTGTAAAGGGTATTATTTGTTTCTGTAATTGTTATGCCGTTGTTTCCCCAGCTGTTAATCGCGACAATACCTCCGGTGGTGCTGTAATTGGCGAAACAACTGTTATGGATAGAGATGTCGCTGTTTGTCGGAACACCCAAGCCTATCATTCCACCCCTGCTTCCAAACCCCCAGAAATCGCATTGGTTAACGGTCATAGTAATCGCAGTAGATGTATTTACGATGATACCGCCGGCTTCGACGTTATCCAGTCCGTAAAAACTGCAATTGTTTATGTTTTTGATCCCATCGGAGTTATTTATCTCTATCGCGAAATTTGCGGTCGGGTTAGGGACCTGGAGATCGAATTCGCAACCTGTTATAGTAATTGTACCGCCGTTGCTGCAAATCCCGCTGTAAGCTCCGCCGACAATAATAACAACTTGTTCAATAACAATATTATCCGCCGTTGCCCATATGACCTTTTCGGTATCTGCCATGTTTTGTCCGCTTAATATGGGCTGTTGTCCGTCCGAGCCTTTCAGCTTTATATCATTTTTATTTAAATTGACGCTTTCATAATAAATACTGCTGTCAGTGATCAAAACAGTATCACCATCATTTGCCGCGCTAACAGCTGCCGAAACAGATCTGTATGGACCGTAGCTTTTGTTTACTGATAAAATTGCGGCATTGGCTGATAGAACCCATAAAAGGCTCAACGAAATCGCTGTTAGTAAATACTTCATTATAAATTCTCTTTTTTTTAAGTTAAATCATCATATTTGCCCTTTGGCTGGTCAGATTCTAAAATTGGAGAAATATGAATCTCAGTTCTGATACTTTTTAATGCCAAAAAATTAAAGGCTGTTGAAAAGCCAGTTTTCAGCAAATTCAGAAAAATCTTCAAAATTTACACTTCCATCTGAATTAAAATCGGCAGGGCAGTCCTGTTCGCAATCTGAGAGCCATTTTGTGACGAAAATCTCCAAATCGAAGATATCCACTTCAAGATCATAATTAAAGTCACCTTTTTTTGTATATACGATGTCATCTGAATAATTTGATACATTGCCGACACTATCCCTGAACTGCACATAAACAGTTTTTATTTCATTTCCTTCAGAAAGAGTCCAGCTTTTGGAACTGCCATAACTTTGCCATGATGTCCAGTTTGATGCGTCATTGCTAAAACGCATTAAGTTCACAGTTCCTGAATTATCAGTCGCCGAGAGCGTCAGATTTACATTTCTTGATGTTGTATAGGAATCTCCTGAGTTGATTACAACGCTTCCAGTCGGGGCAAGGGTGTCATTGAGAAGTACCGAATTGCTCCAACCTGAAGTGTTCCACGCTGCGTCAACCGCGACTACTTTATAAAGCGCATTGTTTCCGACAGCGTTATCGGTGTATATAGCCTCTTTCAGGGGGGCATGATAAGTTCCATTTTTGTATAAATGGTATTGATTGATACCGTAATTATCAAAACTTTCTTTCCAGCTAAGTACAGCAGTATTTCCGCTGTGAACAACCGCTTTAAAATCCTGCGGAACAGATGGTAGTTGTGTATCGTTTTTCCCTATAAGATATATAAGGCTGTCTTCATTTATATTGAAATTGATCGTAACACTCATCGCATTATTAATGGTATAATTCGGCGTGCTCAAACCTGATGCGGTAACCTGCTGTATTTGATCGATTGGTATCCACCATGGAACTACCACATTCACACTTGCGTTTACCGGATCAATGTCATATTGGTATTTTTCCCATGGCCAGGTGCGCCATTTATGGTAGTCATAATTTGTTACAATAACAGCTATTGCATCTTCGCCAACGATAACCCTGCTTTTGATTTTAGAGTTGCTAGGAGTGGCGAATCCCGGGCCTGCGACTTCACCATAAAGGAGAATCCCTTTTATCAGATTCAGTTCCCTGGTAACCTGTTCTGCTTCATTCATCTGAGATGTCCAGCTGCTTTCATATCCCGGCCCATACTTGAACCATTTGTAACCTTTGGCTCCGCACATAATGTGCGACCAGAACTGCAGATTAATACCCCATGCAGGAGGCTGTTTGCTCCACGTTCCATCAGCTACAAGTTGAGGCCAGGGCCACATTATTCTCGGTTCGGTATTGAGTTTGAGAATATCCATATACTCGATGACCTCTTCAAAATCTCCCGCGCTGTTGCCGAGAATGTTCGGTGCCCACATCGCATAATGATCCATTCCGACAATATCGGTAAAGTGACTATATTGAGCGAAACGATGATTTTTACAAAGATTGATGTATGTCGGATGGGTTGGATCAGTTCGCCAGACAAACATGTTTTCATCGAGCAGCGGTCCTACAGGTTCGGCACCGTGGTCAGGCTCATCGTCAATGAAATACGCTGTTACCCTGTCCAGGTTGCGGTTGTACAGACATGAATTATAGCTTGTATCGAGTGTAAACGAACCTATATTATACTTGTTGTACATAGCATCGATATGAGTCCAGTTTCCGCTTCCAGTTTCATGTGTCAGGTGTAATCGTTTAACATACTGCTGATGATCCTCGTTGGATGGCTCGGGCAGCGAAGAACTCCATGTTCCGATTTCAAATTTGGGCCTTACCAATCGCAGCGGTGCTCCAATCATGACAGTGCCACCGGTCGCTTTTTCAGCTCCGACAGAAATTGAAAGATGCTCCATTTTCTGTAAAGGTTCAGTAAAAGAAATTTTGATTGGACAGACCCAATCGGGATTGACCGTCGCTGTCCCGGGAACAAATGTGCTTTGGCTGGTTACATTGCCATTGACGTAAATGGAGTTGACTGTGTAGGCCGCATTGTCTGTATTTCTCAAAAACAGGTAAAGGGTCTGCATATCCTGGCTTGCCATTACAGAGCCGAGCTTAAGTTTTTGTTCTTTGAGAGTGGTAGTCATAGAATCAGTTGCATTCGAAGAAGATTTTACAAAAACTGTAACACTGGTGTTGTCGGCTATTGGGGTATCAAATGCCTTTACAGTTATTGCCGCAACTTCTCCGGCGGGAATTGTTTCAGGCCAGTATCTCCAGAATACTAATGTTTCGTTCGATACCAAAGTATCAGCATCAGTTCCGTTAATTTTGAACTCCGTTATTGTTCTTGCAACTGAATCGGTATTTCGAACATATACAAACATTGTCCCGCCGTTATCGACCAGTTCGCTGTCATTATAAACGGAAGACTGATATGCCTTTTGAAAAAGGACCTTTTCAATAGAAATACCAGCAGAACAGATTGAGAAAAAACCAAAAACAATAACAATAACTATAAAATTAAGTTTCTTTTTCATTTTACTCTCCAGAATAGATTAATAAATTTTTTGCACGCTCTTTTTAAATTTCCAGTTCTATTGTTTGTATTTTGAATTGATCTAGACTTATTGAAATTGAATTTTCATTCTTGACTTCAAGTTTTTCCATTCTTTCTTCATTTAGATTTGTCGCCCATGAGTTTTTTATTTGAGATAAGAATGTTATATTAGTTTTCTGCTTTTTTGCCGATGGATTACAAATTCTCAGTATATAAGAATCTCTGTCCTGAGATTTCTTCAAAGCCGAAAAACTAACTGCAGAATTGTCTATTGAGAACATTGATAATTTATTACCATCAAGTTTACCGGCAGGATTCTTTCGGGTTTGTACGATTTGGCAGGGAGTATTTAATTTCGCAGCAGCCAAGTCAATGTTTGCTTTTTCCCAGTTACCCTCGTGAGGTATGATAGAATAATTATAAACATGCTTTCTAAGAGACTGCCCGCCTTTTTGACTGGGGAAATCAGAACCAGCTCTGATTTCGGTACAAATCCAATTTTTCACGGCCCTGAGCATCGAAAGGGCTAAAGTATGGTTATCTTTGAGTACTTCATATTCTGTGAAGCTGTCGTTAATTATAGCAAAGCCATATTTACCATTACTGATATCAACAAACCGGTCATGGGGCTGTGTGGCCATGTCCGGCCAATAACTGTCTTCGGTGGGACCTTGGGGTTTTATTGGCCTGTGATTTACGATGAAATGTCCGCCGCTATCAGCATGAGTGACATTTTTCAGGTCAGTGGGGAAATTAACCTTCAAATAATGATTTTCTATTTTATTTTCTAATTCAACTTTGACCTCTACTGATTTCTGGTCCTTTTTTAAAGTTACGAAGCTGGTGATTTTCATGTCTTCGACAGAGTCAGACCTTTTTTGCTCATCAGAGGTTTGCGGAAGCGGCATAATAATTTCTGCCGCAATTGTTGAACAAACCGGCCCTTCTTTATCTACCCAAATTCTGGCGTTTCCACCAATTGAGCTGAATTCCTGGTTAAAAGCAGGGCGGTTATTTATCCAGTAATTCCCAGCTTCTCCCCGATCGGTAAAGTAATTTAAGTTATTAAATGTTTTGTCCAAGGTCTTATCAGTTAAATTAAAAGTCCCATCTGAATTAAAACTGATACTTAAAAACTCATTTTCCATTCTGGTAGGAGATTTTATTAAATTGTCAGTCATCGCCTGAGAATTTGACCATGCGACATCATCAGAAGCATTCTCCTGGATAAATTTTTCGGCTTTAAACACTTTGTATCCGCAGGCAGGAAGCATGCCGGTATCAAAGAACATTCTAAACCGTTTGCATTTGTAAGGAAAGGCACGGGTATGACCTTCCGCCACACAGTAATTTTCTACTGAAGAGCCATTGAATTGTGTAGGCTGCAAATTGCCATCGGCATCTGAGATAAGCAAACCATCAGGGTCAGCAATAAAGTAATCATGAGTCTCTTCATAAGGGTAATTGATCCAGGCTTCAAGTATTTCTCTTCTAGGATACGGCATAGGATTAAACACTACCAGTAATACATCTTTGTCGTTAAACTTACTTGTATTTATCTGGCGGATAATGTCCTGCATGGCGCGAATTCCCAGCGATCTGGATATATCAATTACCTGATTTAGCCTGTTTTCTGTATCATTGGCAGTTTTATCCTGTGTAACACCATTAATTGAATCATGAGGATGAGACTTAAGCAGATAATCCCACGCTTTTTCCAATAGACTAATTTCAACTTCAAAGCCCAGCAACGAATTTAATGTTGTCATTGGTTCTGCGTATCTGATCAACATGTTTTGAGCAACTTTGTTGAGCTGTTTCAAATAAAGCCTGGTTGTTAATGCATTCCCAGTTACCGCCCCTGCAGGACCGTCTCGGAGTTCCCCATGCACAATTTGCAATTTACTCTTATCGATCTTGTTGCGCATAACATCTGCAAATTCAGCCATACTGGCCTGAACCCATTTTCTGTTCTTATTATCGATTTTTTTTATGCGTTCGAGCATTTCAGGAAAAAGTTTCTGGCCAGAGGTGTAGTCGCAGCCGTTCATCATCAGACGATGATCCGGTATGATCGAATCATCAGTTGTATGCCAGGTTTCATCAATTACTTCCTGGTTTATATATTCAGGATACCACTGTTCAGGGGCATCCAGTCTGAAGTGATCCTGCTCGAATTGGTCAGGATTGGAAATATGAAAAGCAAGTCCGCCTTTTTCCCAATTATATTCCCATCCCGGACCTTCATGAAATGTGCCGAAAAGGGCAGACAGATGTATTTTAAAGTAAAAATTTTGCCTGCCCCATTCTCCAAAGCGAGTTGACAGTAGTTCAGTACCATCAGGAGACCGCCACATAAACTCAGACTGAGGTGCTCTTTTTTTGTTTACGCGTTTGCCAACCATGGTAACATCAATGCCGAAACCTGCATATATTTGAGGAAGCTGGGCCGTTTGTCCCCATCCAAAAGGCGTATAACCTACATTGAAAACCTTGCCTAATTTAGAGGCTTGTCGATGGCCAAGCAACAGATTCCGGACAAGGGATTCTCCATCCACGGGAAATTCGTCAGGTAACGTCAACCATGGACCAATCTCAAGTTTACCTTCAGAAATAAGTTTTTGAATTTTTTCTTTTTTCTCAGGTCTGTGTTCAAGATAATCTAAAACAGGACTTACCTGACCATCCATTAGAAATGAATAATATTTTCCAGTTTCAAGTAAATCTATAAGCTCATCCATGAAATCGAGCAGCATCAGTCTGGTTTGCCAAATCGGATAACGCCATTCCCTGTCCCAATGTGTATGAGCAACAACATAAGCTGTGAGCTGATCTTGGGGAGTTTGTTTATTTATCAATTTAAAACACCTTTTTGCTAGAATTAATTATTATTCAAAAAGACAGCTTTGCCGGAGCTATCTTCAAAATCAAATTTACCAGTAGAAATATTGTCTTTTATGGTAACAGAATTGACATCCGGTCCGATCAATGCATCTAATTCATGATCCCCCAGCAGACTATCGGTAACAATCAAATTACCGCCAGTTGCTTGTATGGCGGCTTTTTGTATATTTGCTGCGGTAGTTATCATCTGTGAAACAGATAAATTGCCCGGACCCTGATGCATGATGGCACTGGTAGGCTTTCCCCAAAAGCTGCAGTTAGATATATTGAGACTGCCTTCAAAATCAGGAGAAGTATAAATGCCATAAGTGTCAAACTTGTTACCACGTTTTAGCACACCTGCTACAAACTGGCCGTTAGTTATTAAAGTTCCAATGGAATTAGATTGTTCAAAAAAAACTCCGTACCTGCACATGTCAGCTCCGGGGCCAAGTAACTGGCCATTAAATGAACCATTTTCAGTTTCAATAAACTTATAGCCGATTTTGGCTCCGAAAACAAAAGTGTTAGTTACATACTGCCAGTCCGTTCTTCCGAATATAAACGCTTCCAGATTTTCCTGCATATAAAATGCGGTGGCAATTTCCGGATTAGGCTTTAAGTCCGGATCCATTCCCTTGTGTCCGCTTCTGTACCAGTAATGCGGATTAAAATGAACGTTCTCTATCCTTCCTATATCTGTTGTATTATCGATCATTATGCCTCGACGTAAAACGCAGCCATAGACGTTTTTTATGAGGTGTAGTTCATTATTTTCCGGTCCTATGCAGATACCGTTGTATGAATTGACTAAAGTAACATTCTCAATGGTATTGTGCATTCCTTTGCCATGAAATGTCCACGGATAAGCCTGAACATTATCTAATTTCTGCTCAGGATATATTATTGTGATACCTTTTACTCCAGAACTTTGGGAAAGCTCGAACAGAGCAGGACCTTCTTCACTTCCCCGTCCTCCATAAGCATCAATTACAGTCCCTTTCTCAAGTAAACCGTGATGCGGCGCAGACCAGCTGCCGGTGAGAATTACCCCGGTAGGTACTGTTATACTTCCATCAATCCTGTATCTGCCAGAAGGTAAAAAGGCAGAACCGCCCCCATTTTGGGCTACTTGATCCAGCCAGTTCTGCAATTTAGCCGTCTGGTCCTCTCGGTTGTCCGGCGACGGTTTGGATATGGTTAAACAACAACTATTCGACTCAGAATATTGTCCACATCCAGTAATAAATAAAGACGATAATACAATTACAGCAACAATTTTACGCATAATTTTTCTTCCTAAAAAATGAGTTTTGGTTCAGACCAGTTTGCATGATCAGATATTATACCATCATTTGCATCAGTAACTACAAGTTTTAATTCTTGAACACCTTCCACGCAAACTTCTATATGTTTTGCCTCAGATGTTACATCCATGACCGATGAACGCCATAATTTTACACCATCACCATAAATTTCAAAATATACGCTTGAAGCAGGTCCGCCATTTCGGTCTATGCCGTAGTAAGTTTCAAATTTACTGAAGTTATCTTTTAGTTTGTAGATGATTGTAGAGTTTGCGTGAGTACCCAATCCTCTTACGAAATTCTTGTTGCCAATCCGCAGAGGTTTTTCTGTGATACTTTGATTTATTTGAAGATCGCCCCAGCCCTGTTCGACAGATGCAGGCTTTATGGTATCTAGGAAAACACCATCTATTTTTTCCAAGGGTAATTCTTTAGAGGTAAACTCAGCTATGCTGTTGAGTTCTTTCGGAGCCTTGTATCTGGTCATTTCAGCTGTTTTGCGATTATCAGATGAATATTTTTGAATAAATCGACAGAGACGTAATTTTTTTAGCATTAGTGCCTCACCACAAAAACAAGTGAATAACGAATGAATAAGTTTTAAGCAGATTCTAATCTATTTTTTCGATTTAGTCAATAATTTAATTAATAATGGTTAATTAATTATTGACATCGGATCAATAAATGGATATGATTTACATCAAATCATTATTATAAGGTGGTTTGTAAGCATGGCGAAAATAACAGGCATAACCGAAAAGTTCAGTACAAGACTCAAAGGTTCAATGCCCACTCTTCAGGAAATTCAAAAGTATGGCCCTGTTGATCAGCGTAAAGTTGCTGACAATCTCGGCATTACTCTGCCCGCCGCTTACAATCATTTTCAGAAGCTCAAAGACGAAGGGCTTTTGAGGCAAATGAAAAAGCGTCTAAATAAGCAGCGTGGGCGCCCGTCGGAATTGTGGGATATCGACAAAAAAAGCAATTTCACAATGGGAATCACCATAGTACCTCCTTATCTGTTAATGGGATTGGCAGATTTTTCTGACAGGCTCTTTCTGAAGGAAAAACATGATATTTCTTTATTAAAAAACGACTCAGAGCTATATAAGTTGATTGATGATTTCGTATTGAAAAGCCTGGATGCCAAGAGTCCAGCAGGCGAAATAAGGCTTGTTTCTGTTGGTTTGCCTGGTTATCTGGACCCTGCATCGGGCATAGTAGAAGCATCAGTCAATATGCCGCAGATAAGAGGTATAGATTTTGAAAAGCATTTTGAAACCTACGGCTTTCATTGTCGTGCTCATACGCATTATTATTCCTATTATTACGGAGAAGTTACTGACTTTCCCAAAAACACCTCAATTTCTGTTATCGACTGGGAGCTTGGGGTTGGTCATGTTGCTGGGTGCGGACATGAAACTTTCAACATCGGTACTACCAATGATGGTATGCTCAGAGGGATTCAGGATATAGCTCATATGAGGGTGGTACCTAACGGCAATGATTGTATTTGCGGCAGAAAGGGGTGCTTAGAGGCTTATGTTGGCGGCTGGGCGATAATCAAAAAACTCAATGATAAAAAAATTTCCAGGCTTTCAGATTTGATAGAAGCTGCTAAAAATGATAATCAGAAAGTGCTTGATGAATTATCAGCAGCTTCAAGAGTGCTTGGCATTCAGATGTCGTGGATAGTTCAGTTTCTGGGAATTGACAGGATAGTGTTTACCGGACCTATGAGTGAGGTTTTCGGCAAAGTAAGGGCATCTTTCTGCGAGGGACTGGCCGTGCATTTGACTAACGAAGAGATTGAATCAGTCAATCCTATAGCAAGCCCCGACCCTCTGGAACGAATAATAAAGGGCTCATGCAATCTCGCAAGATATATGTTTTTTCATCCGGATTACTATTTGCGAAATCTGGGCGTAAGTCCTGCAGCACGGGCCCATTACGAATTATCTTACTAAATTATAGGAGAATAAAATTCAGTAATTTTATTTAATTAAAAAAGGTTAATTAAATAATTGACATTGGGTCAACAAATTGATATAATGAATTTTGGATTATATTGCAAAGGTTTGTAAGCATGGTAAAAATAAGTAACTCAATTAGACCTATATCAAGCCCTGAGCCCCTGGAGCCAATAATAAAGGGCTCATGCAATCTCGCAAGATATATGTTTTTTCATCCGGATTACTATTTGCGAAATCTGGGCGTAAGTCCTGCAGCACGGGCCCATTACGAATTATCTTACTAAATTATTGGAGAATAAGGTTATGAATAATAAAAAAGCTTTTACTTTGGTTGAGTTGCTGGTTGTTATCTCGATTATTGCATTGCTTTTGGCAATTCTGATGCCATCACTGGGCAAAGCAAGAAAACAGGCCCAGGCCGTGGTATGTAAAGCAAATCTCAAGCAGTGGGGCGTCTGTTATTCAATGTATCTTCAAGACTATAACCAGAGGTTTGATCCGGGCGTAATAATAGAAGACGGAGTAGGTAAAAATGCGTTTTGGATGGACACTCTTAAACCTTATTACACTGATGTTGATGAATTACGAAGCTGTCCAGTTGCAAAAAAAACTGACCCTCAAAGCACCACCGGCTTTGGAGATGCTGATAGCGCATGGGGAAGCACACCTGAGGAAACAGGTAATCCGGACGCCATGTGGGGAAGTTATGGAGTAAACGGACATATTAATGATCTTCCGGACGGTTTTGCCGAATTGTGGGGTGGCGATAGCAGAGATTTGTGGAGAACATCTATGGTAAATAATACTAGCGAAATTCCACTGCTGGCAGATGCTGCATGGTTTCACAGTATGCCTCAATACAAAAATAACCCCTCTGCCGAACCTCCTTTAGTGCCAAGTGCGATAAGCGTATCCGATCAGCAACAAATGCAAAGATTTTGTATTCCCAGGCATTCGTATGGAGTAAACGTTCTTTTGATGGATACTTCAGTGCGGTCAGTTGGACTGAAAGAATTATGGGATTTGCGTTGGCATCGTTCATGGATGAGTGATAAGTCTGAGGCCAGGCCTAAAAGATGGCCGTCATGGATTGAAAAATATTGAGTAAAAAGTTGAAAAATTTTAATTTATTCGGAGGAATATAAGATGAAAAAATTTCTTGTCATGTTAATTGTTATTTCTTTTGCAGTAACTTGTTTTGCTGATCCAGTTCTTAAAAGCGAAATAAGCGCCACTGCATCTTCCATGCTTACGGCGGCTTATGGTCCGGTTTATACCGTAAACGGTGAAGGATTGTGGATAAATCCGGGTACCGGAAATCTTTCCCATTTGTCTTTGCCAATTGATGGTACTATGTGGCTAAGCAACTACGAAGCTGGAAGTACCAGTAAAGCTGCTGCCGGGTCCAGCCTTGGACAGGCGTGGGTAAAGTATGAGTTCACTGAAGTATATGACATCAGCGAAATTGCCATCTGGAACTATAATGGTTACGGCCAGACAGGTCGAGGCTTATATGAAGTTTATATTGAATATTCGGCAGATGGTGTAACCTGGACAAGATTGAATGACCCAGATGACTATGATTCATTCATACTGAATCCAGGTGATGGTCTCGATAGCTATGATACACCTGATGTCTATAATCATTTCACTCCTTTTCAGGCAAAATATATTGCCATTACAGCGTTGCCTAACCCCGATGGAACACAGGGCGCAGGAGACTATTTCGGCCTCAGTGAAGTTCAGTTCTGGCATGCCGGAACCAATCCCGGTGTATTTACGGCCACAGAGCCATCACCAGCAGAAGGCACATACGGAGTAGCTGCCAATGTTCTTCTGTCCTGGACTGCCGGTGATAACGCAACAAGCCATGATGTATATTTAGGTACTTCGTTTGATGCCGTCGATGATGCTAACACAACTACAGCCGGCATTTACCTTGGATCAACTACCGATCCAAACTGGATGTTAAGTTCGTTATCAGAAGCAACTGACTATTATTGGCGTGTTGATGAATCAGATGGAAGTAATGTTTATAAAGGCGACGTTTGGAGATTCACTACAGCCGGTACACCAATTGATCCCAATTTGCTGGGCTGGTGGAAATTCGATGATGCACTAGGCGGCAGCCGTGTCCTGGATTCCAGCGGTCGGGGATTTCATGCAGATGCAGATGGAATAGAATTTACAACAGGCGGACGCTTAAACGGAGCGGCAAATTTTCAAGGTTCCGATAAAGTAATCATTTCAAAAAATGCTATGGCTTCGCTTGATAATAAGTTCAGTATCGCGTTCTGGCAGTTTGGAACAATACCGCAGCCTGCATACAACAGCATATTTACCGCTAGTCCAATATTTAACATTCATCTGCCCTACGTTGACACAATTTACTGGGATTGTCCTGGTGCAGTAAGGGCTTCAAAACTTGCTAATGAGTCAGATTATTACGGACAGTGGAATCACTGGGTATTTACAAGAGACGGAGCTTCAGGTCAAAGTAAGATTTATCTCAACGGCTCATTGTGGCTTGATACAAACCCGGGTGCGTACGGATTCAATGGTTCTACTTTTACAAAAGATGTGGTTATCGGTCAAGGCAGCGGCGGTTCTTACCAGGGCCAAATTGATGATCTGAGAATGTATAACAAGGTGCTAAGCGATGCGGAAGCTTCGGAGATTTTCAGCTACATTCCCCCGAACGCTTATGATCCCTCGCCGGCAAATCTTGAAGATAATGTACAATTTAATGTAAATATGTCATGGGAACCCGGATCAGATGCGTTATCGCACGATGTTTATGTCGGCACAGATTTCAACAGTGTCGATACCGCGACGACGGCTTCTCCGGAATTCAAGATTAACCAGACAGCCACCACTTATGCCCCGGCACTTGATCTTGACACGACATACTACTGGCGAATAGATGAAGTCGATTCAGCCAGTAACGTTACTAAAGGTTCAGTCTGGGAATTCACAAGCGCAGATTATATCACGATTGATGAATTTGAAGATTATAACAGCTCGAATCTTATTACAGGTACTTGGACCGGTACTGTTGATATAAATTCTTCGATGGATTACGATGGCAGCCAGTCAATGAAAGCTACGTTCGGTTCTGAAATCAGCCGGCCTGCCCCATTTTCTGATTGGACGGCTCAGGGTGTTCAAGCACTTGTGATCCGTTTCCACGGAACGGAAGGTAATACAGCACAGTCACTGACTTGCACTCTTGTGGACGGTTCCTCAAATGAGGCAACTGTAACCTATACTGAGAATACGGATGTTGTCCAGCAGCAATGGGAAGACTGGATAACATGGAATATCGATCTTGCTGATTTTACCTCGGTAAATCTGGCCAATATCACAGATATTAA
>CAZITB010000045.1:0-20004 GCA_964542055.1 uncultured Candidatus Kuenenia sp. | reverse complement strand
TAGTGACCATAAGCAGAAGGCTGAAACTATTGCCCAAGTAAACAATAATAACAACAATGGTTCGACTGCTGATGCATCAGATGCTCAGGAAAGCAATCGTCAAAGTAAAGAAACAGGTGATAATACAACACAGAAAAAAGATTCAAGACCCGATAATAAACGCAATAAACGAAATAGGTCTAAGAGAAAACGAAAAAACCGGGGCAATAAAAATAAAACAAATCAGCAACAGGGTAAAAGTGAATAAAGGAAGCCGAATGAATCGTAAAATTGTTGTAACCAGTGCTTTGCCGTACGCAAACGGCCCTATTCATATTGGACATCTGGTTGAATACCTTCAGACTGATATATGGGTAAGGTTTCAAAAATTGAACGGCAACAAGTGCTTATATTTTTGTGCTGATGATACACATGGAACTCCCATTATGCTTCGGGCACAGAAGGAAAAAATTGAACCGCAAGATTTGATCGGCAGGGTTCACGAAGAACATCGAATGGATTTTTCGGATTTTGCGGTTGAATTCGATAATTATTATACAACTCATTCGCCCGAAAATGAACAGCTCAGTAAACTTATTTATAACAAATTGCAAGAAGCCGGTTCGATAACCACACGTGAAGTTGAGCAGGCGTATTGTGAAAATTGTAAGATGTGGCTGCCTGACAGGTATATTTTAGGTACATGTCCCAAGTGCAAAACAGAAAACCAGTATGGTGATTCCTGTGACAGCTGCGGCGCGACCTATCAGCCAACGGAACTGATAAATGCTCGATGTGCGGTTTGCGATGGAATACCGATCAGGAAGAAAAGTGTGCATTATTTCTTCAAACTTGGAGATTATGCAGACAGACTTAAAGAATTGATTGACAGTGGACACACACACGAGTCTGTGGGAAATAAACTTAATGAATGGTTTAATGCTGGTTTGAGAGACTGGGATATTTCTCGTGACGGACCGTATTTTGGTTTTAAAATTCCTGGTGAGGAAAATAAGTATTTCTATGTCTGGCTTGATGCTCCGATCGGTTATATGGCGTCATGTAAAAATTATTGCGAAAAGAACGGGCTCGATTTTGAAAAAGTCTGGAATGGCAGTGATTGGGAGTTATATCATTTTATCGGTAAAGATATAATGTATTTCCATGCATTGTTCTGGCCTGCTATGTTGATGGGCAGCGGTTTTAAAACTGCAAATAATCTTTTTGTTCATGGTTTTTTAACTGTAAATGGCGAAAAGATGAGTAAAAGTAAGGGGACTTTCATAAAAGCCCGTACTTACCTGAATCATCTTGAGCCGGAGTACTTGCGTTATTATTATGCAAGCAAACTTAACGCCAATGTGGGCGATATCGATTTGAATCTGGAAGATTTTACCGCGAAAGTTAATTCCGACCTGGTCGGCAAATTGGCTAATCTTGCCAGCCGTTCGGCGCCAATGCTCTACAAAAAGTTGGATGCTAAATTGGGTATGCTTGATCAGTCTGGCCGACAATTAGTCGATAAGCTTTTGCATGAATGTGAACAGATAAAACAGGATTATGAAAACTTGAATTATGCATCTGTGATCAGG
Organism: uncultured Candidatus Kuenenia sp.; assembly: GCA_964542055.1. Lineage (GTDB taxonomy): Bacteria > Planctomycetota > Phycisphaerae > Sedimentisphaerales > CAMDDF01 > CAZITB01. Next base: position 18,433 of record CAZITB010000045.1, on the reverse strand, counting down.
AAAGTTTCTAATCTTGCGGATTTGGCCAATAAATACGTTGATGAAAAACAGCCATGGGTTACAGTGAAATCTGACCTGGAGCAAACGAGGTTCACCATTACCGCAACTTTAAATGCTGTAAAAATATTAACTACTTACCTGAAGCCTGTGATTCCTGTGTTTGCAGGTAAGATCGAGAAATTGTTAAAAACTGAAAAGTTTAATTTTGGAAATATAAATCAAATTCTTGAAAATCAACAAATTGAAAAGTTCGAACATTTAATTGAAAGAGTTGACAAGGAAAAGGTGGAAGCCATGCTAGAAGAAAGTAAACAGCAACAGGAGAACGTTGAGTCTGAAACAACTAAGCTTGAAGAACCAATTGCTCCTGAATGTACAATCTATGATTTTATGAAGGTTGATTTGAGAGTTGCTAAAATCGTCAAAGCTGAAAGAGTTGAAGGCGCTGATAAGCTGCTTTCGATTGATTTAGAAATCGGGCCAGTAAAGAAACATGTTTTTGCTGGAATAAAGAGCGCTTATAAACCTGAAGATTTGATTGGTAAGTTGGTTGTCTGTGTTGCAAATTTAAAACCAAGGAAGATGAAGTTCGGCTTGTCTGAAGGAATGATTTGTGCTGCAGGTGCGGGCGGTAAAGATATTTTTATTATTTCGCCTGATCAAGGTGCTCAGTCCGGACAGAGGGTGCATTAATAAAGGATAGCTAATGGAAAATAAAAAAAGCATAGACCAGATCGCAATGACTGATGGCAGATACAGTCCCGAAGCGGTGAGTTTTGTATATGAGGGTTTGGGATATTCTGTCCGGAAAATCGCAAATGAAGAAAAATACACCGAAGGCAGCAGGCATATAACTGGGCAGGAATTGTGTTATGGTCTTGGCGATTTAGCAAAAGAAAAATGGGGATTATTGGCTAAAACAGTTTTAAATAAGTGGGGGATATTTACAACGAGAGATTTTGGAGAGATAGTTTACCTGATGATCGAAAATAGCTGGATGAGTTCTCAGGAGGGCGATCAAATCGAAGATTTTAATAATGTTTTTAATTTTGAAGATTTCTTTGTCAAAAGTTTCAGCTTTGAAATGCTGGAAAAAAAATAATACTAACTTAAAAAGTTCAAAATGATTTTTTTGTATAGTTCTACAGCTTTGTAAAGATTAGTGATTTCTATGTACTCGTCAGGCTGGTGGGCAAGTTCGGTTTTGCCGGGACCGAAAACAATTACAGGGGCATTTAATTTCTCAAAAATTGGTCCATCTGTTGTGTAGCCCACTAACTTAGTCTGGGTAATTCCAGTTGCTTGTTGGATTTTTTTGACAAAATCGCAATCAGGTTCAGTTGACATGCCTGGAACGTCACGTATAATTTGAATTTCTGCGTTAAAATTTGTCGCTTGATATTTGATTTCATTGAAGATATTTTCAAAATCTGAAAGGATTGATTTTGTATCCTGGCCGGGCACGGTTCGGATGTCAATTTCGATATAGCACAGGTCGGGAATAACGTTTGTTGCATTGCCGCCATAAATTTTGTTTATGCTGAAAGTTGAAGGGCCAAATTGAGGATGGGGTACAATTCTAGGCTGATAATCTTTCAATTTTTCCAGAATCGCGGTCATGTGATCGATAGCATTTATTCCGAGTGAAGGCATTGATCCATGAGCAGTTTTGCCAAATGTTATTATTTTAAGCCATAAAATACCGCGATGGCCAGTGATTATTTGTAAATCTGTAGGCTCGGGCAGGATAATTCCTTCTAAAGGCGGTAAAGTGTTTCTGTATTGTTCGACAAATTTTTTTGCACCGGATGAATCGACTTCTTCCCCGGCAGTAGAACAAATTATCAGGTCATTTTCGAGTTTCTGCTCCGATTCGATTATTTCCGCGGCAGCAGCGGCTATAGCAGCATTACCGGCTTTCATGTCACAAGAACCCCTGCCGTAAATTTTTCCATCTTTTTCAGTTGCTTCAAAAGGGGGGCTTTGCCATTTTTGTCGGCCTTTTGGAACTACATCAAGATGTGAAGCAAATAAGAGAGCTTTGCGCGAGCTGCGGCCTTTTATGTGAGCAATGAAATTAGCACTATTCGAATCCCATATTTCTACTTTCGAGTCAATTTTCTTTTTGTCGAAATAATCTTTTAGAACCAAGGCGCAGTTTTTTTCGCCCTTTTCTGGGGTAGAATCTTCATTTATTAGTTTTTTAACGAGTTCACATACCATAATTGATTTCATTCGTTAATTATATCGCAATCTAATTTTAAAAAAAGTTATTTTTTGGTTGAAGTTGGTTCTATTTTTCCTGATAATATTACTTTGATTTTTATCTTTAAAAACTGTAAAATCAAATATTTGCAATAAATTATTCTTTGACACTAAAATAGAGGAGTTTCAATGGGCCCGGTATTGAATGGTTTGATCAAACTTCAAAGCATAGAAAACAGGCTACGTGCAGTTAAATCCAAAATGTCTCGTTGCAGGCGAAGTGTGATTTTTCAGGAAAATCAGGTTAGATCTTTGCAAAACGAACTCGAAGCCAAACTTGAGGAGATCAAACTTACGAAAGTTCAGTGCGACAGACTTGAGCTGGAACTTAAAAGCAGGGACGAAGATATACAAAAATTGCGAACTGCTCTAAACAGTGCCAAAAGCAACAAAGAATACTCTGCAATATTGACCCAGATGAACACTTCAAAGGCTGACAATTCCAAGATAGAAACTCAAGTGCTTGACTTATTCAAGATTATCGAAGCAGATGAGCAGCAGTGTAATGAAATTCGGGAAAATATAGCCTCTCAGAAAGAAAAGCTTGATCAACTTCGAAAAGAATCTGAAGAAAAAGCAATGGGGTACGAAGAAGAAATGGCAAAGATTGAAGAAGAATGGAAGAAAGCCGCAGATGAGATTCCTTCAGAAGTTTTAGAAGCTTTCAAACGTGTTGCAGATACTTACGATGGGGAAGCTTTGGCTTACATGGAAAAGCCTGAAACTGGAGATAATTATAGTTGCGGCGGTTGTTTTATGGGATTGCGTTTGGAAATTTATAACCAGCTAATGATCAAAGATGAGATCATTCGTTGTCCGAGTTGCTCCAGGATACTTGTTTTGGAAGAGAGTAATTTTTAGTTAGTATGGCTGTTCGATCTGATGCGGTAAGATGTTTAGCGGACACTGTTCGCATTTCGGTGCAGGTTTGCAGTATTTCTTTCCGACACTTACAAACAAAGCATGAAATTCATTGAAAATATTAACGTCCGCTTGTAAATTGCGCTCTATAAATTCCTTAACCTGTTCATAATCGCAAAATTCCCTGTCAATCAATCCGTGGCGAACCAGCACTCTGCAAGTGTAAGCATCTACAACAAACACCGTTTTTTTAAACGCATAAAGCAAAATTGAATCGGCGGTTTCCCTGCCAATACCATTTACAGAAAGCAGTTGCTCTCGAAGCTGATCTGTAGGCATATCACTGAGCAGTTCAAGATTGCCTTGATAGTTTTCAAATAACCAATTTATAAAGTTTTTTAACCTTTTTGCTTTGATATTGTAATAACCTGCTGGTTTTATCAATTCTGCTAAATGTTGAACCGGCAAGTTTTTCAGATTATCGAAACATATATTGTTGCAGTTTCTCAGGTTAATCAGTGCTTTTTCAACGTTTGTCCAGCTAGTATTTTGAGTAAGAATAGCACCTATGATGATTTCGGTTTTGGTTTCGCCCGGCCACCAATACTGGGGGCCAAACCTATCGTAGAGAAGTTTAAATATGCTATCTAATGAGTTATTCATGCTAATGTTTGTGATGTACGTGACCTAATTCAGAATCAATGCTGACAAGATTAACTTTACCGAGTTTAACCCCTTTAAGAGAAACAATTTGATCTGCCATTTTCTTTATTTCTGAAATTTTCCCTCGTAAGGTTATTATCTCCAGACAATTATCATGATTGATATGAATGTGCATGCTGGAAATTGTCGAAAAGAATTTGCTGTGCTGAACTTGAGCTAATTTTTGTGTCAGCTGGCTGGAATGATGATCATAAACAACGCATACTGCGGCAACACCGGTTGTGTTTGGAAGTTCTATTTGATTAGTAGAAATTTTATCTCTGATGAGGTCTCGTATTGCTTCTGAACGGTTTTGGTAACCTTGCGAACTGATTAAATTATCAAACTTTTCCAGAAGTTCATTTTCGATTGAAACGCCTATTCTTTCTACAGAAGACATTATCTGGTTCCTTCGGTTTTAGTCGGAGCTACACAAAAGATGTACTCTAACGGCTCACTGCCTGAATTTTTAATATTATGCTCGGTGTTCGGCGGAATGTACATCACTTTGCCTTTTCCTACTTCGAATGGGTCTTTGTCCTGGATTTCTGATATGCCGGATCCCGAAAGAAATACAAGCAATTCTTCTTTATTGTCAGTATTATGCCAGCCACATTCCTGGCCCGGGTTCAAATAAACTCTGCCGGAATGCATACCGTGTGTTAAAAGTTGGCCATCTGATTTCAAGAGGGATTGATATTGTCCGTTGTTTATCAACTCAACTACAAAAGGTAAAATCTCACGCATTTTTGCTCCTGTTAAAAAAACATTCATATAATCGAAGATTTTAAACCATTTTAAAGTTTTCGCAAGAAAAGTCTTGTATTTAATACGATTTAGCTAATCTGGTCGATGCGGTCCATGAACCGGTTATGCAAAAAGTTGTAAAATCATGTAAAAATAAAGCCTTGCCAAAGGAAATCCTTTGTAGTAAAATCCCGAATATTAAATTTCGGGGCCTTAGCTCAGTTGGGAGAGCGCTTGCATGGCATGCAAGAGGTCGTGAGTTCGAATCTCATAGGCTCCATTATGCAACCTCCTGTGATTAAGAGGTTTACGGTAAACCATTTCGATGTATTCAACTTAATTAATTCTATGCTGCACTTTTGAATTTTTATTGAGTAGCATTATGCAAAGAAGTAGGCCAGCATCGAATTCGGTTTCATACCATATAATAGCTTTACTCAATTAATTTCGATTACTGGCTTCTGGTTCAGAATTTTGCTCTTTGTTAATTTCGTCAGCAAGGTTATGTCCGTCAACTACTCTGCCGTCGTCATATTCATCAAGCTTTATTTTTTTTAGCCTGTTAAACATTTCAAAGGCATTTTTAATCCCGCCAATCGAAAACCAGATGGTTGTAATCGAAGTTACAACAACAATGAACCATATTCTAAATCGCCAGTACTTGAGCCACCATTGTTCAGTGATTCCGCCAGCAAGGTCTGTGAAAGTTACTGCCAGAAAAAACAGCCAGTAACAGAGAATAATTAAAAATAGGGAATAGGCAATGACCTTATCAGAAAAGGTAAACTCTGAGGTGATTCCTAATCTCTCACGGATAGTTTTAGCTGGTGCAACAGAGTAACCTTCGTCTTTTGCGGCATATTTTCCCCTGTGCAGCATTTTATCCATATTGAACTTTTCACATGATGAAAGTAGTGATACGATTACATAAATCAGGCTTGATAATATCATAGCAAAAAAGAACATCTGCTGGCCGTTGAAGGGAAAGTTTTCATAAAGATATGGCAGTATGATGCCTATGACAGAGCAAACGGCACCAAATATGAGCGCAGAGAAAGCTCCGGCAGTTGTTCCTCTGGTCCAGTAGAGACCTCCAATTATGACAGCGCCGGCACCACCGAGAAAGATCGATCCTGTTATCGCCATATATAGAAGTATATCTTGTTCGGGATTGAAAAAAATACTGTAAAAGAAAATGAAAACAGCAACTCCGGTAACAGACAATCTCAGAAGCCTGATATGCTGCTTCGGAGTCAGCGGCTTTTTTCTCAAGGGCAGGATTACATCCTGAATAAAAATACTTCCGAATGAATGCAGATAACTATCATGTGTGCTTAAGAAAGCTGCAAACATTGCGGCTACAAATGCTCCGGTCAAGCCTATTGGAAGCACATTCCTTAGTCCAAGCGGAATTATGAGCCTGTCTGCTATCTGCTCGTTTGTTATGCCATCGAGTCCGGCATTTACAGCATTTTGTATATTCAGAAACTCAGGGTTATTAAGTATGATCCAAATACAAATACATGGTAAAAGAAGCACTGCCTGCTGGGTTAGAAAAGACCACTGCTGGAGAATGCCGGACATTTTTGCCTCGTGAGCATTTAAAGCAGAGGCACGGTAGCCTTGAGAACCCTGCCAACCAAGCCTGTTGTAGAACATACTGAATGCTCCTATAAGGAAAAACCATACATTGAAACTTTCAATCTTGCCGGTTTTCAGCGGTTGGAAACGAGAGGCGTCTTCAGCAGCAAAATTTAAGCCCTCAACTATAAAAGACCAGTCAAATGTTACCATGAAAAATATCAGGACGGCCAAAAAGATGATGTTCCCGAAAAGACCCTGTAGAAAGTCTGTGAAAAGAATTGTAATTTGCCCGCCTATGAATGTAAAGATAAGGGCAACCACCAAAAGGCCGAACATTATTAAAATAAAAGTCGAAAAGGATAAACCAAACACACTGACCGTTGCGGGCAAACCACAAAATGAAACAAAAAACCTTGAAGCAACACCCGGAAAGATTCCGAAATTTAATATGCCGGAGATGTAAGCAAGTATCCCTGCAAAAATACGAAATGATTTGTTATACCGCATTTCGAAAAACTGCGCAACTGTGAAAGTTCTTGTTTGTCGATACCGGTAAAGTACCCAGCCGGAAATCGCAAGAATTATCCCTAATGGTCTCCATAAGACATACCACCAGTCCGCGGTAAAGCCGGCCCTATGATAAACCTGGAAGATTGCTATAAAAGTTATAGCGCCCCATGCTGACATAGAACCGGAAATCGAAAGGATGTATCTGCCTGCACACCTGTTAGCTGCCAGAAAATCTGCAACGCTTTTATTGTAACTTCTGCTGTATAACGCACCGATTACCAAAATAATAAAAAAAACAATTATTATTAGCCAGTCAACAAATGCCATCAGAATCCTTTCTTATAATGGGTTAATTTTCAAGTAGATATATCATAGAATATGTTTGAAGATTTTCTTTAGGGACTGTAATCCTGAAACGAAAATCATCTATTTTTTCTACTCGAATATTCTTCTTTCCGCCATAATCTGGCGAAACACAATACCCTTCTTTGATATTCTCCATAGTTATATCAAATACTATGTCCTGCTCTAAAGCCGGGAAAGCCGGAGAAGGCGATTCAGAAGGTACTACCATGCCCGGTTTTAAACTATAACTACCAGTGGCATTTAATAAATGAACAATTGTGCTGAATTGAGAAGGCTTAATTTCCCTGTAAACAGTAGTAAGCACACTGGAGGGGATATTTACGCCAGAAAATTTCAAAGGCTCAGAACCGAGCGCTTTGTTTACACCATATATCAGCATCTCTGCGATGGGTTCGTTCATCTGGAATTTCCACTCTCTGCCCGGTGAAGATTCAGGTTCATAATTTTTTTTGCCCAACAGAGCTGAACAATAAAATATCTTGCCCTTACCGTAATCGGCGTGTAGGGCAACAGGCCCCAATTCCTGACCTTTACCATCGATAGCATTAATAAAAGATGTAACTTTCTGCGGTTGATCTATAGTTACTTTCAGCAAAGCCATATCGTAAGATGCGCTAACACCATCCGCAACTAATCTGTAATCATTTCCAGAAGAATATTTTGCAAAGTTTGGATATATGTGGGCACCCAGGATATCTTTAAATGGCCAGCTCTTTCTTAGGATTCCGACCTGATTTAAAAGTCCCGTATGTACGGTCATCAGAACATTGCCGCCGTCAAATATATACTGCTTTATCTGATCAATCTGGATATCGCTCAAACAGCATACAGCGGGTAAGACCACAAGCCTGTAATCATTTAGTCTTTCCTTGGTTAATGCTTTTTCGCTTATGACTACATGCTGAATGTGATTATCGGTTAAAATCTGTGATATCCCCTGCAACTCTGCTATACTCCCTGCATATTTAGGCCAGTCCCTTGAAGAAGATGAATAGACCAGTGCAATTTCGGCGACAGGTTCGGAATTCATGGAATCCATTCTTTTTTCAAACTGTATCGCATTGTGAGGTGCATAGTCATAACCGAAATCCCATGTGCTCTGGCCGTGCATTTCATTCATTGCCCAGCCGAAATAAGCAAAATCTTTATTGTGGATGTTATAAACTAGACCAAATACAGGGCTTTCATAGTCGAGCCTGAAGAGGTTGAATATTTTTCTCAGAGAGAAAACAGCTCTGTGTGAGGCCATTACATTTCTGCTCATTATCTCGGTTCCAATGAAATCTGCAGCACGTGCATTTTCCACAATGTCAGCGCCGTAGCTAAGAGGAGCATTACGGTTTGAAATTCCATATCCAGTCGTATATTTCAAGAAAGAAAAATCAGGTTTTACTGCCATAACTCTTTTTCTCAGTTTTATACCCCAGTCTCCAACCTGCTTTTTTCTCCACTGGAGCCAGGTTTTCCAGAGAATTGAGTCGCTATTATTTATCAGTGGTGAAGTTTCATCTATCGGCAAAGTTAAGCCGGTATCTTTCTTGAACTGTTTTCTGCAATAAACACAGCCGCAGAAATTTTTACCATGATATGCAACCTCATCCATCATAAGGCCGTCAATATCTGTATCAAGGATGAATTGCGTAAGCCAGTCAAGGTTGTCATTTACCATATCTGGATTTGAGATACAGAAACCGCGATTGGGTAGATATTCTTTTACAGTGTACTGAAGTTTGTTTAATTCTTCAACCAATGTACGTGTTGCGGTGTCTTTGTTCCAAACAAGCGTAAGATCATGGTGGTCAATAATTGTCATGTCCATTTCATGGGCAATTTGCACTATTTTCTTCATGGTGCGCTGGACACGCGGGAGCTGGTTTTTGAAATTGTGCCTGCCCAACAAACCATTGGTAATAACTACATTTACATTTCCATTTTTCAGCTCGGTGAGTCTTTTCCTGATAAGCTCTTCGGTGTCAAATTCAAGGAAAGTTCCAAAATTACTCGGGCCAAAACCTGCAATGTAGTTGCCGTACCGCCAAACCATGTCTGGGTTGGTGCTGGAAGGTTTTAGAACTTCCGATGGCGGCAATTCCGGCATTTTTTCAGGCTCGAGATTACCGGCAGGAATTTTTATTTCAGTTACATATACCTGATAATCAGGTTCAGTAAGATACGAAGTGCTTGTATTAATGGGTGTAGGTTCGTAAAAATCTGCAATCAGCCAGACTCCTCTTTTTACGGAAAAATCTTCTTCTTTGTGCAACAGTAATTGCAGAGAGGCATTGCTGATCGCCCAGTCGCCCTTAAAGCTCAGTTCTAGGGGGCCGGTGTTTAACCACTGTGAGAAAGTTATGTTTTTTATTGTTCCTTTTGAGATATTTTCATCTGTAACTATTGGCTTATCATTTGACTGAACTGAAAATGGGCCATGGTTTTTATCTATTGCAGCAGATCTTAATGTTACGATGTAAAGGCCGGGTCTTTTTATGTTACAAATGAATTTGTTGTCATTTGGAGAATGAACGTTATTCAAGGACACACTGTTTGAGTCTGAACGAGCAATAGTTAAGTTTTTATTATTTATCCAGCCGAAGTCAGTATTTCCAGAAAATGGTTGTTTATCCACTTTAGCAAAGGGTTTAATTGGATCTGGCGAACCGAAACTATATTGTATTTGGGCTGGTAATTCTGAATAATAGCGAAACTTGCTCTGTGCATGTCGGTTCATATAATCGTCAAATTTCCCCTTGAATATTATTACCTTGCCAGTAAATACACCTCCGTGAGTTTCGGCTCTTTGACCGAAGCTGAATTCAACGAAATCACCGCTTTTTTCCACTGTCCATCTTGATATGATATCCCCGGGGCCGTAATCATGAAAGGAAGGCATACCTTTAGGGTCGAGGTCAAAAACAATATTTTTATCTTTGTCATCTGTGAAGGCAATCCACCGACACAAGGCAAGTTTACCGTCAGGTGTCGAGGTTGTGATTTTACCGGATTTTTGTTCTGGTTTATGCGTTCTGCCTGTAATTGCCCGCCAGTTCATATTGTTCAGGGTTTCAAGAGGTACTTTAAATTTATAGAAAACTTTGGGAAGGCTTTCTTTGTTGTGATATGCGGGGAGTTCGAACTGAACTGTCAATTCTACTCTATCTTGAGTAACGCCAATCTCTTTTCGAAAGGGTAATTCAGGAGATTTGCTTATAACATTGTATATAGTCCAGCCCTTTTGTTTTTGTATATCAAGGCTGCCTTTTAAGTCGAATACCTCCTTGCCGCCGTAATTTATATAGTCGCCGCTAATGAGAGTTTGCCCATTTAAGGTTATATTGGTTTGTTTGGATGATTTAACCGAAAACGGTGATGCTGCAAATAAAGATTCGATCGGCAGTAAAAGCATGATGAGAAATACAACTATAATTACTGAATTGATTTTGGATGTTTTTTTGTGAAACATTTTAGAGTCCTTTCTTTTTCAGGTATAAATTATATCCAGTATATTGTCGGATTCGAGTAGTACAGTAAGATTGTCAACTCTTTTGACTAACGGATTAGTAGCGAAAATATCCGGCATATTGCTTTGGAAGAATCTTTTTTCAAGTTTATATGGCCCCGGCCATACGAGAGGTTCGATAGGGTTTTGCTTATGATTTTGGAAAGCTTTTGCGATTTGACTTTTGATAAGCTCTTGAGATCTTTCTTTTGAAAGACATATCGCAGAGGTTCTATTCATTCCCTTTTTAACAGCTGCGGTTGTTATACCTGGGATTAGGTCTGCTGCTTCATCGCAGGCGGCCTGGTCGCCGGATAAAAAAATCATCGGCAGTCCTAAAGCGCCACAGTATAGAGACCACTGTGCAATTTCTCCGATGTATTGGCCGTTCAGTCTATAGTAATCGATATTCTTGCTGTTTTGTGTGTGATTAAGATTGCCGGTTTCGATCCCTGCCATTGCATGCTGGCCAATCATAACCGTTGCATCGAATGAACTTTGCCACTCATTTCTGGCTTGTCTGCTGAACAATGGCCGACCATGTAATAATTTTGCCTGGGGGTGAAGCATTTCAAATGCAACTGCACCTGCTCCGTGGCCATCCACAACAACAATTTCTTCGGCTCCCTCGCTTAGGAGTCCATCTACCGCGGCGTTTACTTCGCGGGTTAGCAGTTCCTTGGCTTTTTCATAGTATTTGCCCGTAGAATAAGTCTGATCCTCAAAGCTGACTACGCCACTTACACCTTCAAGATCGGTCATCATTAAAATTTTCATTTTTTATCCTAATTCAAAACTATAGTAATATTTTGGTTTTTATTAGATATGAGTTCTTTGGCAACGATTTGAATTTCTTTTGAAGCCATATTCAAAGGTATAGTCATTTCATAAACACATGAATAGGCGTTTTTTGGGTCGGTTGAAGTAAATTTTTCCCATAGCAAAGAACCCTTGCTAAAGCAGCTGATTTTCAAAGGATGAATACCTTTTAATTGTTTGCCGCTTTTTCCTATGATTTTAATATCCAGGTTTATGCTGTCACCTGGTTTTGAATTAGCAGGGCACGTGACAGAAACTTTGCCTATCTCTTCTGGAAGTACCGCCAGAATATTTCCCCAGGCCGGCTCAAGTGTAATATCTGCCGTGGCATAGCTGTTATGGTATGAGGTGTCTATTTTTTGATTATTCATAAGGTCATAAACTACGCTGTCTTTTTCAGCAGAAACATAGGCTTTTGTACTCAAAGGTAAACCCTTCTCGAAAAACTGTTTCCATTGACCAAATCTCGGACCATAACCCCTGTTATCGTTGACAAAGAAATGGTAACCGTAATCACCTGCAAGATAAGACTGTGTTAAAGCTCTGGGACTATCAGCAAATGCATATCTTTTAATATCCTTCAGGTGTTTTTTAAGCTGCTTGGCGTATTGTTCGCTTTTGTCACGATGCTGGTTCATAGTAATGCGTCTTGAAGCTGGTATATTACTAAAAACTAACCTGTCATAACTTAAATCATAATCCACAATTTGAACATTTGGGATATCAGCTTTCAAGGTATCGTCAGCTATGATTTTACCATCTTTTTTTGCATACGAGTAAAGAGAATCATACATACTGCGTGTAAAGACATCAGCTTTTGGAATAACCAGTGTTTTATAATTTTTTAATGTATCCATATTGATATCATCATCAAGCAGGACATCAAATTGAACATGATTCATCATGAGCAAGGCCGCGAATGGCAAGGTCTGTTCATTTGGATAACCTGAATGAGGGCGAGGAATGTCGCTGAACCATTGAGCGACAGCAGAATTAAGCAAAGCGACCTGAGGTTTGATTCTAGAGCATTTTTTCAGAGTTGGGCCATAAGGCTTTGCTGCTTTTTCAGAAAAAGCTTTTATTGCTTTCCAGGTACTCTGAGGTGCCACATATTCATCAGGGGCTGGTTTGTTTGGATCATAGATATGACGTATCATTTGGCCGGGTACAAAATAACATATAATGTCCGGCTTCAGAGAAAAAACAAGCCACGTTGCTTCTGATGTAAAATCCGGGCCAGCAACGAAATATTTAGAATTCTTCGGATTATCCTGATCAAGATCGGCACTTAAATCCTTTGTTTCTTTGACGAAGTTGGCGTATTGAAAAAGAGAAATAGTCTGGATAACAAGCTGGTTTTCTTTTTTAGCCGCACCAGTAAGGAATCTTGTGTATGCCAATCTTTTAATGTCAGGATAGCCGTAAGTCCATGTAGAAATTGCGTCCAGTTTCCTATGACTGCCATAAACAGCCGCAAGCCTGTAAGGATCGTGCCAGGTAAGAACATCCGGCCTTATATTCTTGATTTCATCGGATATAACAGCATTTAAAAGAGCCAAACCTCTGCCTCGAGTCCACCACCACTTCATAAACTTGTATCTTTTGTTGTTATCTTCAATAATACCATCTGCAACTTTATTTTCATCAAACGCGACAAGTTCTCCCATTCCATGGTAACCTGGGCCGGTTATCAGATCATTATAATCGAAACCTATTTCTCTTTTTGCCATTTCAATTGCAGTTTTGTTCAGGCAATAGTTCGAATGGTACTCCGTATTGATCAAAGCATGACTAAAAGCTGGATAATCCTTGAAAAAATTTGTCCATTGCCGAGCAAGTTTCTTTGAATATTCAATTACACCCGGTTCGAAAGGATAGAGAATGTCTCTGAATGATAATTTTTGTCCTTTCGGTAACTCTCCCTTTATTTTTCTATGCAAAGATTCATTTGACTTGAGAAAATCAGATCTTAACGGAGAATACAAAGCTCCGAGGTCATAGTCTAGAATAGCTGCTTTATCAGCAATTTTGCTATAATTTTTGAGCATATTATTTACTCTGGCAGTATCTGAAGAGGGCAGGTCAAAGACCGCGTTCATGAAACCACCTACAAGCCCATGCTCCACAAAAAACTTCAAACCATTAATTGACCCGGATGCGCCCCAAATCCATAACGGCAAACGCTCGTCATCAGGGGCTTTGGCAATAACTATAGGGTAAGAGACCCGATCTATTGAACGTCCCTTTTTGTAAACTGAGACATTGAAGTTATACTCGCCTGGATTCAATAGTTTTGTTTGAAGTTTGTACTCAATTTCGAATGGATATGCAAAACATCTGTTGAAATTTTTTTCCAAAAATCCGTCAATGTTGCAAACAACCTTATCTCCCTCATCGATTAGTATTTTCAACGAAATTGGACTTGGTTGAGGAAATACTGAGGGGTTTGTTTTAAGTTCTATTAAATTTCCTTCAGAATCTTGGCTTGCAAATGACGTTGCGGTTAAAATAAAAACACAAATGAAAATTCTGTTTAAGATATTCATGTTTCCTCTTATCTATTTAAATTCAGTTTTAATGTAGTGCTGCTTAATTGTTTAAAAATTAAGTTAGTAAACTTTTTAAGATTTCTCCCAGGCAAGCGAATAATCTCTATCTTCAGGCTTCGGGTGCCCACCTGGACCATAACCATCTTTTCGTTTACTAATATTATCAAGAGGGATATAATTTCTCTCAATATCTTTTCCATTAACCAAATATTGATAAAAGCCCAACTTGTCAGTTCCTTCCGGCCAGAATTCAGTAAACTGCGTACCGCAAGTAGCAGGGGCATAATCAAAATTTATGCCGTCGAACTCGCTGTCATGCATACAATGAATATGTCCTGTGATAACTCGAGTGGCACCTGTTGCTTTGAAAATATCGAAGAGCTTAGCTCTGCCGGGCAGGTCTATACTAAAATACCATTTACCATATTCATCAGCTTTGGTTAAATCCCAGTTAGGTTCATCAGGTCTTTCGATGAATAAAGCTGAATGCATGAGCCAGACATGATGCTCCATTTTTGGGAGTTTTTTTTGTTCTTCCAGCCATTGCCACAATTCTTGTTCCTCCGGTAAGCCGGAGTTTATTATCATATCACATATACCACTAACCCGTACATTATTGTAGGTAAAAGTCCACTTCCAGTCGCCGAACACATCTTTCCAGTTTTTTAAGTGTTCAGATGTGATATTTAATGCGATGTCATCACGATGATCGAAAAAACCCTGTTTTTCAGTATGCTTATTTCCTGTGTCCATATTTCCAGGGATGACATAATACGGAATTGACATCGAATCAAAATCCTTTTTCATATCCTGAAGTTCCCATTTGTGAAAACTGCCGTCACGGGTAACATCACCACCAATTAATAAGAAATCAGGCTGTAAATCAATTATTTGTTGTTTAGCTGTCTTCCAGTTTTCCATCCACGCAGGATTGAATCTATATGATTTAGGAGATCCCGGCTGCATATCGGTTATATATACAAAACTGAACTTCTTTTCAGACATCATCTTTCCTTTCGATTTTTCTATAAACTTATAAAATCAAAATGTTTTCTGAGCTATTTCCGTACCTCGTTCTGTCGCCGTTGCAAAGAAAGCATTTAGATTTTGCTCCGAGGTATGCTCAGTAATGGAATCTGATGTTCCTAGTACGAATTTTTTAGTAGGGCCCAGTATATCAAGGACTTCCTGAACATCTTTTCTTATTTCTCCAGCTTCACCAAATCGCAGTTTCACTGTATCCATTCCACCATTGAAACATGTTTTTCCGCCGTAGTTATCGGCAAGCCAATCATATTCGATATCGCCGCTCGGCGGAGGGGTAATAGTCTGTATAAAGTCCACCCCGGCATTAACAACTGCGCCCATTACATCTTTCATCTTGCCGTCATCATAAAAGAACAATTTTCCACCATAGCTGTGTACTAAATCTGCATGCGCTCTAACCATAGGAATTACCGTATCTATATAAAATTTAGGAGACCAGCCGACACTAACAGAAAAATTAAACCATGCATCGAATATATACCTCCATCCTGATTCAAGCAGGTGCTTTATTATCCCTGTGTACCATTCATCAACTATTCTGATCAATTTATTGAATGCCTCTTTTTCTGTCAAAGACCAGATTAGCGCCTGTTCAACCCCAAGAGCATCAACAACCACCTCATCAACGCCATGAGCTGGCCTGAAACATACCAGGCCATCTTCGCCGATTTCCTGCTCTAATCTTTTCTTTGGAGCCATATATTTTTCTACATTACAAGGATCGGGTAGTAGATAAGGCAATAAATCGATATCTTCAACTTTTTTAATTATAGGCTCTTTCCATTCTTGAACGGCTCCGATACCATAAACATCTCCTGAATCAGGCTGTACTATAAAATCTTTAAGTACCCCGCCTGGGGTGTGGAACTTCCTGCGAGCATACACAATTTCCTCTTTTCGCTCCTGGTCAATCTCAATTTCGACACCTTTGAGCATCGGACCGACTTCCTTGCAGTATGGGTCCCGAAAGGGGGTATGCAAAATGTCATGATTTGCATAATGTATGAGATCAAACCCATATTTACGGGCAAACTCAAGCTGCGATATGTTTTTCCATTGGGCATACCGCCAGCAACGAGGCGATATCGGAAAGCGGTCAAGAGACTGTCCGTTCAAAGCCGCAATGATTCTTTCTTTTGAAGTCATAGAACAGTTTGTATTCCATTTCATTTTAAAAATCCTCAATTCAATTTTAAATCTAAAACATCATTTAAATTCTTCCACATTATTTTCTCATAAATATCTTCGCTGATGTTTCCTTCATTTCTCATTTGCTGTAGCCATGGGATATGCTTATGGGCAGTTTTTTCTGTTGCGTTATCAAGGCCGAATAGGATTCTGTCCTGAAATTCATCAATAAATTTCCAGGTAAAGTCAGGGTCTCTTTGCAGTGCGTTTAAGCCGCTGCCGGCTGATATATCGAGGTATAAATTGGAATATTGTCTTACAAGCCTTACTAAGGCACCTTCGCAAGTAACTTTGCCTTTGGGATAGCCGTTTTTATCTTCTTTGGACATATCCCCACTTAACTCACTCCAGAAAGCCTGACTGTGCCCGAAGAACTTGAGATTTGGAAACTTTTTTAATGCCCCTTCAAGGCCAGGCAGTCCCATATCATCGATCATACCATAAGTTATTTTATCCTCCGTTGAAGTATGAAAAGTAACCGGAAAACCAACATTCTCGCAGGCCTTTAAAAGATACTCAACACAGCTATCCTGCCACCGTAATCTTGAAGTAAACTCACCAAGTCCCTTGCAGCCTAAATCCTTGTATTGACTTAGCCAGAACTCAAACTTTTCCACACCCTTCATGTCGGCTATGTCAATTGCTCTTGGATCAAGGTTGCAAAACGGAATAAACCTGCCTGGAAATTGTTTGCATATATAAAGTACTTCACCAAAACTTTGATGGTCAATAGGGGTTTCAGCATGGTGAAGCGGGAGAATGACAGCTTTGTCAATTCCCTCTGAATCCATGATCTTAATCTGTTGTTCTACTGACAGAATGGTATCTTCGAGCCATTTATATGACCTGATGCTCTCAAATGCAAACATATGAGCATGGCAGTCTATTATCATAAATATCTTTACCTCGATTTAAATATGTATTTATATGTATTTGTTTTCAATTTTCTTAATTGCTGAGACGATATCATGGGCTTCTTTTTGCCCGTAATTTTCGTTAAAAAGAATATTGAAATGATTATCTGTAACTGCTGCCGCATTTGACATATCAAATTCTGGATTTCTGTCACCCTTGTAATCAGGGGCCTGCCAAGGATAACCGCTTTTGCCAAATACAGCCTGATTTTTAAACCAGGGTTTCTCGCAATGAATGTGCCTGTAAGAAGGCATTACCAGAAATCCTTCAATTTCTGCTTTTAATGCCTTGCAGAAGGTTTCCTTGTCAACATTCAATATATCAGTATCAAGCTTAAACTTGAGGAACCATCTGGCAGATTCTGTATCAGGTACTTCCCAGCCTAAGGAAACCGCATAGCAATCCTTAAGCCCTTCTTTTATCTGTTGGGTGACATTTCTTCTATTTCTTAAAATTGTCGGCAGTTTTTTAAGCTGTTCTACGCCTATAGCTGCCGATAACTCATTAAGGTTACAATTGATTCCTGCGATAACATTTCCGGTTTCACCTTCAATATTAAACGGCTTGCCTCTGTCTGCGAATCTCTTAGCCTGCCAGTACAGTTTTTCATCGGTGCTATATACAACTCCGCCCTGACCGCCGGTGCAGTGATGTTTGCCGTTCATCGTCGAAAAGGCGGCGATATGGCCGATAGTACCAACTTTCCTGCCTTTGTAAGTCGCTCCATGGGCCTGTGCACAATCCTCAATAACATAAAGATTATACTTTTCGGCAAGTTCCATAATCGGGTCCATATCAACAGGGTCGCCAGCGATATGAGCTACAATAATAGCTCTTGTTCTTTCGGTAATTACCTTTTCTATCTGCTCTGCGTTAGTGTTATATGTATTCGGGTCAGAGTCCGCAAACACAGGTACACAGCCGGTGAACAAAACAGGCATAACGCCGCCGGGATCGGTTATCGGAGGGACTATCACTTCTGAAAGAGCATCAAGCTGCAATCCGCCTAGTGCGCAAAATACAGCATTGGTTCCTGAATTGACGCCGTCAGCGAATCCGACGCCCATATATTCGGCAAACGCTTTTTCATATTCCTGTTCATATTTGCCGTTATAGCCAAAAGCATCACCGCTTTTGATGGCTTGATCAAACACTGCCATCGCAGCTGCTTTTTCTTGTTCTCCAATCAGTCCACGATTCGGCAAAGGTTCTGTTCTTACTGGTTTACCGCCGTTAATTGCAAGCTGTTCTTTCATTTGGACTTCCTTTAAACTTTCAAATTTAATAATTCACTAATGTTTTTCCACATAATTTTCTCATAGACTTTTGTTGAAATATTACCGTCATCTCTGGCCTTGGTTAACCATTCTATATGCTGCATATC
>CAZITB010000044.1:0-20040 GCA_964542055.1 uncultured Candidatus Kuenenia sp. | reverse complement strand
TACATATCGAATGACTTTTTATATTTCTGATTCATTTCCATATCTAATCCTCTAAATTAAATAGCTTGGCCGCATTGTTATAAAAAATGTTACATAGATCATACTTCCCTAACTGACAAATTTCCGCTCCTTCCAGAAGCGAACATAGGTTCTCATACAGTTCAAACGTACAGGCGTCATCTAAATAGTTCTTCCACTGATCAGCGAATTTAATGTAACTGCCCCTGAACCCTGCAGCGGTTACCAGGTCTGAACCAAACAGAATTCTATCTAGACGGAAATCTCGCAACAGATGTATAAAAACAGCTGAATCGCAAACAGCCGACGTGTCTATCCAGATATTATCGGCCTGTGTCAAATCTCTGATCATTTTTTTTGCATTAATTCCAATGAAACATCGTCCGCAGTGAGCGAGTATAAACTGGCAGTTTTGATACTTGCGGCTGAGATATCTGAGTTCTGCAAGGTTTCTTTTGTCTGCCATCCCTTGAGGCCGAGAAACGTGCAGGATCACAGCAAGACCGTACTCATCGGCGATTTCGAGCTGCTCTTCGCCGATCATATCTGTTATAGCACAATCTTTGAAATTTGTTTTCTCGACGAAAACCATATAGGGTTTCAGAGCTACAGCATTTGTTTCCTTTGCTGATCTTTCCATATCGACAGGACTGTCCTGGGGATGGACCATCATCACAAAAGGATAGCCGTTTTGCTTTGCTTGTTTGGAAACAGACTTATTGATATTTTTCAGATCACAACATTTAGTTGGAAAACCCATAATCATTCCGCTTACATCAACTCCGGGGAACAGTTCCTTCCACCAGGCTTTGAGTTTCTCAGCATCAATATCATGCAAACCTTCGATTTTTGTTATTGGATTTAGTTCAAAAAGGTTCGGATGATACTCGTCCAACAGCAGATGTGCATGTGTATCAAAGATTTTTCCCGGCAGAAAAGGCTTAATTCGCTCATTGTAGATATCCGAATCCTGCTGGCGATATTCTATATGAAACTGTTCACTCATAATTGCATTCGATAAAAATTGATTCCGCTGCCTTTACCGGCAGGACTGTAATAAACCAAAGCTATTTCTTTTTCATTTAGAACGACTTGATGAAGATGTCCAATCCACTCGCTCATGGCATTTGCAAGGTTTTGGTCATGACTGACGTTTTGATTTTTGGTATATATTCCTTGCATCCAAACATTCAACAAAACCAGATTTATAATTACCTTGCATAATTTAAAATTAATTCTTACGCCGAAGACTGTTCTTGCTTTTTCTGACTTCTTCCAGACGCTGCTTATCTTCACCGTCCACCTGTTCTTCCAAAGTTTTTTCCAGATCCGTCTGAAGTTGTCTCTTTTTAAGAGTTAATAATGTCAAACCATCAGTTTTTTCTGTCTTTGGTTTTTTTCCAATAAAAAATGGAACAGTTAGTCCAAACAACACCGTACCAATTCCGCCAGGTATTTGTAGTATCAAAAAGCTAATCGGATTATCGGTGAATTTACTAAACATATACCATATAACCATACCAACAGTTATCAAGCCTCCAACTATCATTCCCCCAAGTGCATGATTGCTATTACATCGTGGGTTTAAAACCCCAACTAAAAAAGTGGTAGGAATGATGCACATAAATGCAATATATATAGCTGAAGCTTCGATAAGGCTTTCGCCAAGAGCTGAAGACGAAATTATGATAAGTAAAGCCAAACCTATACAAATTAAACCAGTTAACAAAGTCGCAATTTTGGAAAAATTTACCTGCTGTTGTTCGGTTGCATCGCTCTTAGCAAAACGAAGATATAAATCTTTGGTAGTCACTGAAGCAGTTCCTGCCAAACCAGAGGCAACTGTAGAGACTGCGGCAGCAAGCATTGCAGAGACAACCAAGCCAGGCAAAGGAGCAGGCATTTTCTCGCTTACAAAATAGAACAATGCGATATCTCCAGGAGGGTTATTACCACCTGCTAACGGATTCTGATTAAAATATGTAAACATGGCCAACCCCAGAAAGAAAAGTACTGCAGTCATTGGAAACATCATCAATACAGAAGAAATAAAGGTTGTTTTTGCTTTCTTATATGAACTGGTACTAAGCAATGGTTGAAGTGCCATCTGATCTGAACTGCAATAAAACATATAACTGAAAAAAGAACTATATAACAATACCCAGATAGTAATTCTCTCATGTGGATCAAAACTGAAGAAACTTCTATCAAATTCATATCCTCTTCCATTTTCAAATGAATATTTAATAATTCCAACCAGTCCACCATCAACAGCATGTATACATGCAATTATTGCAGCAGTTAATCCACCCCACATGACCACAAACTGAATCACATTTGTCCATATCACAGCTTTGAAGCCTCCCATACTGCAGTAAAACATGCATACCCCACCCATAACAAGAACTGTAACCCAAGGCTCCCAGTTAGCTGCTCCTTTAAAAACAGCGGAACATGAAAAAAGTACCAGTGCTAAATAAGAAAGTCTAGAAAAAATATAGAGTATAGTAACTATACCTCTCACTCTTACGTCGAATCGTCGCTCCAGATATGAGAAAGGGGTGAAAGTTTTAGTCATGAAGTAAAAACGAATAAACAAGGCAAAACACAGAAAAGCTGCCAACGGAGCTATCCAATTAATTATCTGCAATCTTAAGCCGTTATTATAAGCTTCTCCTGGAGTACCAACGAGACTTACTGTACTCGACAGAGCCATCACAAACGTCATAGCTGCAGCCCACCAAGGGACTTTTCCGCCAGCCAGCAAGAAATCCTCAGTATCCTCTTTTTTACGGGTAAACCATAGCCCCAATAGTGTAATGGCGACTAGATAGGTTATCATTAAGGCATAATCAAGGGGAGAAAGATGTGGTTGAATCATTTGAATCCTTTGCTCATAATTTGTCTCTATTCGATTTAATATTCAGCTAAACACTTTTTTGAAATAGCTAGCGATATCAACAGCCTGACCAGTTTCTCTGCTTTCATCAGCTGCGATACACAAGATAGCCGATTCAATTCCTTCTTTAAGTCCTGGCCTTACGTGATTTACTTTCGCTTGTAGTAAATCTATGAAATCTCTATTCAAGACCGAATCACCTCCTCCATGACCCGTACCATCAGATGTCACTTTAATATCTTCTCGCTCCTCTTCATTTGGGCCACGATGATGGTAAACAGTTATCATGTTTTCGTTCAAAGAGCCATACAAACGCCCTTTAGAACCAAAAATTGCTATCGTTCTTTCATTTTTTGGCTGAGCCTGCACAACAGTCAAATTACATATCACTCCATTTTCATATTCTATATTCATGACTTGACGGTCAGGATATGGATGCTCGCAATATGCACATTTTTCGTCACTTGATTTAGCTGCGTTAAAATCAAAGTGTTCGGCAGGAGTATTAGCTTTAAATGATTCAATGATTTTAAACTGAGAGAATCTACAGTCTACTTCCTGCGGGCAATCGCTACAAAATTCCCCATGATTTGAAGTAATCGAATTAAAAAACTTACGTGACCCAAATGAAAACACTCGATTTGCCTTTGAATCCACAAGCCAATTCAAAATATCTACATCATGACAGCATTTTTCTAATAACAAACCGCCAGATTTCACAACTTCGGGACGCCAAGACCCTCGAGTAAAGAGCATACTCAAACGATCAGACATTATTTCGGCTGCGTCAATTGAAAATATCTCCCCAAGCATACCGGTTTTTACAATTTGATTAATTTTCTGGTAAAATGGGGTATACCTCAGAACAAATGCCACTACATTTTGAGTTTTATATATGCTGTAAGTCTGCCACAAAGTTTTGAAATCTTCCACTCTTGTAGCAACTGGTTTTTCCAAAAAAAGTTTTATTCCGTTGCGTATTGCTAAAGCGGCAGGTCTTGTATGAGTATCATTAGGACTGGCAATGATAACTCCATCAAGCTCTTTTCCACATTTTTTGATTAACTCTTCTCCATTTTTGAAAAGTAAAGCTTTATCTTTTGCGTAAAGATTATTTACCAGATGTAAAGCTTTTTCATCAGGATCAGCCAAAGCAATTAATGAAAATTTTAAACCGAGTTTTTTAAGCATCCATGGATAACCTCTGCCCCGTGATCCACAGCCTATAACCGCAATTCGAAATTCTTTTGTATTACACTGTTTTTTATCATTACGTATTGTTGTATCTGTCTTATTATAATTTTTTAAGTACATCTTTTTTCCTATAGAAGTTTGATTTTCAAAGATCGGACATTAATCTATATCTGAATTAATTAACTCCACATCCACATAGTCAGGGCCAATGCTATCTCCATGACCTGTCAAAAACAAGTCAGCTTTTAGTAGGCACTCGCCTTCATCTAAGATTATATCTCGAAATAAAATTTTCGATGTATCATTGATGTCTGTTTTTTCGAATATTGTACCATTTATGGAAAGTTTTACTTTATTAATATTTTCTAACACTGAAGTTCTCACCAATACATTGTATTGGCCAGCTTTTTTTATATTTATTTTCCAATGGCCCAGTGAATCATCTGACCATCCTGCTCGGGGGCCAAACCACTCTTGCCTTGTCAAAGTAACTGGATTTTGATGTCTGCTTCCAACGATAATAGCAGCAGGATTAAAGCCTCTTTCATTTGAAACATCATCGAACCATGCTTCATAATCTCTGCACATTTTGCGAACAATTTTTTGATTTTCTTTGGCTATATTATTTGATTCATATGGATCATTCTGAATGTCATAAAGCTCAAAATTATCTGGAGCGTATGGTTTCTGCATATCCACAGGAACACCAAAGCCTGGTTGAACTAGTTTATATCGTTGACTTCTTGCGGCACAATTCCGATACTTCGTTGGTTTTTCTTCATAAGCCCATTGAAAATAAAGTGTTCGATCAGGCCACTTAACGTTTCTATCTGTTAATAAAGGTAGCAAGCTAATACCATCTAAATTCAAGCTACTCGGCTTTTTAACTTTACAAATATCAAGTATCGTTGGAAGTATATCAATGTGAGCAGCAATATTGTTAATAGCTTTACCTGCCTCAAATTTTCCAGGCCAATGAATAAAACATGGAACTTTGATCCCCCCCTCGTAAACAGTACCCTTATAGCCACGCAAACCAGCATTATATCGCTTTGCAGGTGGTGTTCCTGGAAGTGCACCAAACCATGGACCGTTATCGCCCATGAATATAACAACTGTATCTTTCGTAAGTTTCAACTCATCTAATTTGTTAAATATCTTTTTGATGTTACTATCAATATTTTCTATCATAGCGTAAAGTTTGGCTACAGAATTGTTTAGCCCCATCTTTTGGTAAGTTACCGCTAAATTTTCATCTATTTCGAAAGGTTCATGAGGCGCATTAAACGAAACGTATGCAAAAAACGGTTTATTTTTATTTTCATTGATAAAAGAAATACTTGCTTCAGTAAAAATATCTGTGCAGTAGCCGCTGTATTTTTTATCAACACCGTTGTGATCTAAGATTGGATCATAATAGGAGTTGCCAGGAGGATCAGAAACTTGCCCAATTCCGCCACCTTTGTGAACTAATGCTTCACTGAAGCCTTGGTCGATAGGTCGCATAGGATAGTTGTCTCCTAAATGCCACTTGCCGAAAATACCTGTGGCATAACCAGCATTAGCAAGTAATTCTGCTATTGTCGTCTCCTGACTATTCATTAAATCACGACCCAAATAAGTATCCCATACACCCGTCCGGTAGTTATATCGACCGGTCATTAAACTGGCCCGGGTTGGAGCACAAACCGGACTTGCATAGAATTGAGTAAACCGACTACTTTCTTTATACATCTGATCCAACATAGGTGTCTTGACATATTTATTACCATGACAAGCCATATCTCCATAACCCTGATCATCTGTTAAAATTAACAATATATTTGGACGTGTATCACATGATAAGCTATTGGTTAATTCCAGTTTATTTTGAGTACACCCAATTATACCATTGGTTGCTAACGCACCCAATGATGCAACAGTTGCTTTCATAAATTGACGTCTTTGAAATTTTATAGAGTTATTCATTGTTTAATTCACTCCACGAAAAACAAAAGAGTAAATATCAGCATCTTTTAATTGGAAGAGTAGTCTGACTTTTTTACCTGCAAGACTACTTATGTCAGAAGTATTTCGCCATTGAACTACATAAGATACATTATTTCCAATAATTTCCTGGCAATCTAATAATGTAAAACCATTTATAGGATTACCGTCATTATCTTGTATTTCTACTTTGATGAAACCAGCGGCACTGGTCCAAAAATTCAATTCAAGCTTATCGCCACAAAAAGTTAGGGGTTTAGTAAGCAACTTACCAGCCTCATAATCCGCGTGTATAGAAGAAAAGCCATCAATTCGTAATGAATATCTTTGAATATGTGATGTTGGTTGGGCATAGTTTTTGCATACATACATACTCATCTCGGATTCACCAGTCTGAATTATATTTTGGGCAGGGAAATTTGTGCGTGAAACCCAATTTTCAAGCCCATAACCAGGACGCAAAAAAGATGATAAATATGTCTGAGTATAGTTATCTTCTCCAGCTCTTGTGCTAAGAAGAATAACATCTGAGCAATCATTAACATAGTTGGGTTTGACACCAATTGTCTTCGCTTCAGATTTATCTATAACTGACCTATTTGGCATAAATCGAGCCGCAGTGGCAATATAGATATGCGGTGCACGGAAATAAGGGTAAGTTTGATTGGTATAGAGATGTTGATCAGGCACATTCTGTCCGTCGTGCAACAACTGCATCGGCTTTATAGGCGACCAGTTCATGAAATCAACACTTGTCAAGCGGCCAACCCTTCGGATAGAGTTGCTGATATCAATATTTTGCGGATCTACATCCGGCCAGATTCGGCAATAACATATATATTTCTTTTCAACATCCGACCAAAAAACCACATTCTGACTATCAAATGCGAGATATGGCGGATTTTCAAATAATGGATGTTTATCAACTTCACTCCAGTGAATTCCATCTGGTGAAACAAACCCGCTTATGCCATCTTCATATAAACCACCTATGGCTTTATATCTCTGTTCCGGCAAACAGTTCGGATTATTATCAATAAACGGAGAAAAGTTATGTGCTGCCGTATCATCACTGGAAAAGACTATATTATTTCTTTTATTTCCATCAAAGGAGTATAGATATAGATTTGGCTTAATCCATTTAATTCCATCTTTAGATTCCGCAAGGCATGTAACTTGATGTTTGGTGCTGTTTGCGCCCCTGTAATACATCCTAAAATAATTATCCTCTTTAATGACCGAAAAATAACATCCTGAAAAAGGCCCTTCCCATGGCTTATCAAAAAAAAGAATCTTTTCTGCAGGCTGAGGATGATGCATCCGAAGTTCTACATTTTCCACATGCTCAATAAGTGATCTATCGAGAAAAAGCTGGCGATCATCAGCAATATCATAAACTGAACTGCAACAAATACCAGTCCAAATAAATAAAATAATCGATATGTTTGTTATTCTCATAAGTTGTCCTTGTCAATTATCTGAGAATTGAAAACTATAGAGTTTAGTACTTTTCATCACAAACCTCAGCTTAATGGTCTTTTCTTTGAAAGTACTTAAATCAGAAGATCCATTCCACGAAACTACTTTATCTACATAGTTACCCTGGATCAGGTCGGCATCTTCGATTTTGAAACCGTCAATTGCACAATCATTTTCGTCAAGCAACTCAACCTTTGCCTGTCCAAGAGCGGATGTATCTAAATTTAATATAAGTTTACTTCCCTCAAAAATGATCGCAGGTGTGGTGAAAGAACCGCCATTATAAGGAGCATCTGCGGAAACAAAACCGTCAATCCGTTGGGTACATCGATACTGTTTAAAAAAATCAATTCCCATTCCTTCTTTGAGTCCATGAGTTTGCTGTACTCCGGTGTAATATTGGTAAATCTCATTTTGATACCTTACCATACCAGGGTGCATATACAATCCGCCCTCAGAGTCGTCAATTGTCCCTTTCAATCCGAGCCTTAGATACGGTGTGCGATATCGAGTCCAAGTTATACCGTCTCTGCTTACCGCTAGCTGAATATCTAAAATTCCATCATTTAAAGCTTTATGCGGTGGATCCGGAAATTGTTTGTAAGGACTTGGAAAAGCAAGCCATATTTTAGGTGCCCACTTATATTTATGAATCACGCCGGTATAAAGATCAGTATCTTTAGGATCTTTCTCATCATAAGACATTGCTATTTCAGCTTCAGCGCTTGGGGTAGGGATTTTATCTTCTCCCCAAAGGTAGAATTTGGGTATCTTTTCATCAAAAGGCCATGGTTTCATTGGATCATCAAGAATTTGCATGCCCACAGTTCGCAGAGGTTTGATAGGACTTGTAAAATAATCGCCTGCTGATCGCGGAAACCATTGCCTGAAGTAGGCAAAGTATTTATCTCGGTCAGAATCATATACAATTTGATTGATTCCGTCTGGAAAAAAAGGATACAGTCTTACAGGGTGTTTGGTCCAGACAATACCGTCCGGCGAATGATATATGTATAGCCCGGCATTCTCTAAATCAGTTTTTTTGCCTGAAAAGCTGAGCATTTGAAACCTTTTATTAGGATCGGCTTTAGGATCAATGAAAACATTTCCGCCATCGCAATCAAGCATGTTATTGTTTTTGGATCCATCCCATTCTACCTGCTGCAGGTTGGGTTTTTCCCAATTTACTCCATCCTTACTTACAGCATAACAGAAATGACCAGCACTTTTATTTTCACTCTTCAGTTCGTAAGCCCAATAATAATAGTGACAAATTCCCTGATATTGTATAACAGAACCACCGCCTATTGCTGAAGATTCCCAAGGTTTTTCTTTTTGGATATTCAAACCATTCCTTCTCGGAGGATTGACTGTAAGGGTGATATTAGTACTGCTGTCTATAAATTTATTATCTATAAACAATTGCTTATCCGATCCTACATCAATAGGTAGATCGCAATTTTGAGCAAAACAAACAGAGAACAAGCTAAAGATAATGATGCAGCAACATTTAATTCTCATAACAACCTTTCTCACTAAATTTGATAATCAAGTTTTAACAGATAAGTTCTCAACTTTTTTTAACTTATACGTATGTTTTTGTCCAAATTGACCGAGCGGTTCCGGGCTTATATTTTAGTTTGATTACAGTATCAAGCGAATCGGGTGCTTTTTGGGGTAAATTTTTAAAATAAACCATTCGACCTTTCTGATTGAATTTAACTTTTGAACCATCAAGAAGTAAATTTGCTGAAATAACTTCAGCATCCAGTTTAACACAGTGTTCATTACCCCCCAGATATCGCAGGATATGATAATAAACTGTATTCTGCTGTTGTTTTGCAGTTACTATTCCGGGCTGAGCAAAAAAACCGGTTCCGTGTGAAGTCATTTCCGCTAAGGATGCGCCATAAATGCTTTCACCGTTGATTTTGAGCCAGTTACCTATGACCTCGAAGACTTTAACAGCATCAGCAGGAGATTGCCCATCCGGTTTAAGAGAATTGTTCAGCAGCAGGTTGCCGCCGGCACTTCGGACGCGTAAAAGGGAATAGAGGCATTGACGTACTGTCTTAATATTTTTATCGCCCGGGATATAACCCCATGTATCATTCATACAAAAACAGGTTTCCCAAGGTCGTTGTTGAGGTTGTATGTTCAAAGGTATTTCATTTTCCGGTGTAGAATAGTCCTCTTCGATTCCTGAACGATCATTGATAACTATATCCGGCTGTAAGTTTCGTACCATATTGTTCAGCTTTCTGCTCTGCCACTGTTCAGCGTTTTGGTACCAGCAGCCGTCATACCAGAGTAGATCGATTTTGCCATAATTACTCATGAGTTCCCATACCTGCTCATGAACATACTTTCGAAATCTCTTCCACGCCCCCGAATCATATTCAGGTCCTTTTTCCACAAAATTCTGCCAGGCAAGTGGATCTTCTTCTGGCAAATCCATGTTATAAGTTCCCCAGGACCAATCCATGGGCGAGTAGTATATTCCTACTTTCAGACCTGCCTGACGGAAAGCATCTACATATTCTGCAATAAAGTCACGCTTTGCTGGTGTGTTAATACTTGTTAGATCACTAACCTGACTATCCCAAAGACAAAAACCATCATGGTGTCTAGATGTTAAAACCGCGTATTGTGCACCAGATTGTTTTGCCAGTTGTGCCAGTTTGCTGGCATTAAAATTTTTGCCGGTGAATTTCTCCATTAATTTCATATAGTTACGCGGATGAATATCCTCTCGCCATTGGGCCCATTCTCCATGTCCCAATGTGGAATAAAGGCCCCAATGCATGAACATTCCTAAACCTGCATCCCGAAACCATTTTACTCGCTTTTCGTATTCTTGTTTGGATTCCTTCTTTGTAGGCATACTTATCCTTTGAAATTAATTAGATCGTTCCGGCGAAACTATATTTGCCGCTTCCTTATCTATCTTGGTTTTAACCGGTTCTTGGGAACCTGTGGTTTTATCTTCATCTTCTTGTCGCTCGCGATATAAGTTGAGTGAAACATCTCCTTGTAGATCAGCTTTCCATGCTGGGTTTGTGCTCAAAATCTCAATATCATCCATCAAACTTATGCTTCCTGTTTTGCCCGCTGGTAACAGCACCAGTGCATTATAACGCTCATCAGACTTAAGGGCAATGTCTTCAGTGACAATATCGTCACCAGCCAGAATTTTGAAAGTCAATGATTTTATATCGGCAATGACTTTCAACCGCTGCCACTTGTCAGTTTTGATTTTATCATCTAAAGTTTTTTTCTTACCTTGGGCATTGTAATAGCTTATTTGTCCATCTGGTCCTAAAGTAAGTTGCAAATTAGAAGACCATTTCCCAGAATCAGTCAGCCACACAGTAAGCTGAGAGCCCGGTTCCTGATACAACAAAAATTCCAAAGATACTTCTCCTTCAGTGATACGATAATCCGTCCTTACCGCATCAATTGACTTGATTTCGTCACCAGCAGTAAGGCACAATGATTTACCATTTTTGTCATATAGAGCTGAATTGACTATCATCGGAGCCGGCCTGGAATTACCTAAACCACGCCACATTCCCGTATGAGAAAGCAGGTCACCGACATCTGACTCAGTCGCTGAGACAAATTTATCAGATTCGAAATTCTGAACAATATAAGGCATCATTTTCGGTTCGAATATTTTTTTCGGTTTGTCAGTAAGTGTAGTGCGAACATTTGGATGAAATTGATATTCTTTTTTTATCTGCTCCATGGACTTGGGGAAAAAATGATACCCATCCTCTACTACATACAATGTCTTCCAAGCATGGTCAGACAGCAAAGTATCTTCATTCTGAGCCAGCAGAGCTTGCAATGTTTCAGTTCCTCGAGGACCACAAGACTTGAGAGCATTGCCAAAACAACGCCAACCCCACTGATCATCTCGCTCGGCGTATCCAGAATCATAAACAGAAAATTTTCTGGAAAAAAGTTTTAACATCTTATGCTGAAAAGGTCCAATCCATCTAGTATTGCTGCGAGAATAGTCGGACAGGGACTTTGCTGCTGCACTGGCTACGGTAGGATGCTTATCATCTACCAATTTCAAAAGGGCCTTAATAGATTTTTCTACTCTGTGACGTCCAAGAGCCCTTGCAACCAGCCAACGCACTTCGTCATCCGGGTCTTCTGCGAGAAAAGCAATAGTATCAAGCAGAGAATAGCGATATTTACCGCGGCAGCAACCCTCAAGAGTAACTCTTCGAACAGGAGCCGATTTATGCTTCAAACCAGGTATCAACTCTTCGCTTCTTTCTTCGGAAAGAGTTCCCAAGCCCCAGCTAGCCGCAAGGTTGATCATAAAATTGTGGTGTTCAGCAATACAGTCATAGATCAATGTCACAGAATTTAAGTCACCAATCTTAGTTAATGTATCAACAGCATAACTACGGACTGCATTTTCGGGATCATTAAGCAGTTTTTCAGCAGCAGCGATTATACGCGAATCACTAAGGCCCATTTTGCCAGCTGCCCAAAGGGCTTGTCGGCGTACAAAATGATGTTCATCATTAAGAGCTAATAGAAGCTTATCTACATCTGTGTCTGTTTTGAGCTCGCCTTTACCAATTCTAGTGACTACATTCAGTTTTGCAAGAAAATCGTCTCCTTGCAAGGCCGAGAGTGGCTGTGGTTCAAGATAACCTTCTGTTATTGAATGATAGCCACCATAGATAACACGTACGACATCCCTATCCGCAAAATGACTGTACGCTTCTGGGTGTGAAGCACTGGACATCATTGAAACTACAGTGGATGTTCCCTGGGTTTCTCGCAAAAGATCATTGACAAGTTCATAGGGGTCACCACTGGCATATACATGAAGCTCATCAACTAATTCTTCCGCTATATACTTTCTCCAATCAAGCAGGATTCTACCCCCAACCATCATCTCCGGATCGTAAAGCCAAGGCTGAGGATATTTGGGCCAGTAAGCCGACAAACAAATGCCAATTTGTATATCATGCTGGTTTAAACGTTTACGTAATTCTCTGAAAAATTGTGTAAGATACTCGCCGCGCAAAGTGGCCATTGCGTAAACATCAATAGGTTCTTTTTTGATGTCAACCCCATAACGTTTTTTGTATGCTTCTACAAGTACATCATTGTAACAGAACTCATCTGCATTTCTGGCTTGGAAATTTTCAACATAAAGATGAAAAAGAATTCCGTCATAATTCGCCTTTAAGGCCAGGTCTTCGTACATGTCAATCATGGCCTTTCGTGCGTCCGGATAGGCAAAACACAACGGCCCAGCCATTTGGCGTATTCCATACCTGTCAATTGGTATCCATTCGGGGTGCTCAATGCGTAAATTGTATTCCCAATATCCAGGTCCCCAGCCTTTAGCCGCCCCAATCTGAGCTTGTACACCATGATCAAGCAAGGCAGCAACACCCCATATCTTCATGCCACGTTTGTGAGCTGCCTCAACACCATGATAACCAGTACCTATCTTATGGTTTAAATACTCTGCCCATTCTTTATAATGAGATGAATAAAAATTGTCAGGATTATTTCTGCTGTATAATATAACTTGGTCGTTTTGCATGGCACGCCAGTACACTTTACTGACACCATAAACATTGTCGAGAATATCAAAGTACGCATCGACTGAAGCTATAGAATCTATTGGCGGAGCATAAAAAAGGTTATCATTATCACCTGTACTTACAAAACAACCCACTTTTTCATTATTTTGAGCCGGAGATATAGCAACAGCAGCATACATTGAATTATCTAAAAAAAATGTTATGACCAGAATTATTAACAAAGTCGAGGTACATCTTTTCTGTATATTGTTCATTTTAGTTCTCCATAACTTCATTGATAGAACGAATTGTCTGCCTGCATGTAAATATATTCAAAATTTCGAATTCATCCAGTTTTCGGCAAACATACTGAAATCTATCAAGTTCACACGGCAGTCTTTGTTAATATCCCCTACAGGATGAGGATGATATTCATCACCACATACGTTAATGTTCCCATATGTAACCACGATGTTATCTAGATAACTGACTGTACCATCGCTGCCCTGGGGATTGATCATCAGATACACCTGGTCTGAAAAATTAGTTCCAGAATCAATTTCAGCAGTGATAATTTTATTTGGAAGCTTTCCTGGTAGCTGCGTTACAATGCTGTACGTCCTTTTACTATTATCTATTGCGATTTGTAGATGCATCCACTTATCATATATTACAGCTGAACCGGTGCTGATATATGCTTCATTTTGTCCACACCAGTGGGATATATCATTAGAAAATAAAGCACCAGCGGTCACTGCAGCCTGGCTTTTGCGCAACTCGATTGATATCGAACTTCCAACTGGCACAAAAACGTCGCAATCCACAGTAATAACTTCTCCTGATTCGAAGATGATGGGTTCGCCAGTATTTGCAAAGAGATAAGATCCAGCCTCTTTTTTGGCCGCCAAACATTTATATCCCTCACCAAAAGAGAGCTGATTTTCGATGTAATAATTTGATTGTCCATCGTTGCATTGCCATCTAGGGCCTATTTTGCCATTAGTACCAACAGCTGTGAGTCCGATCTGGTTCCGTTCAAAATCATTAACCAAATACTTCTGATCAGCATGGGGAGTGTAGGGCATATTTGGTTCCCATAGCCACAAAACATCGTCAATGTAAACTGACGTCATTTCTGGAACCCAACGAAGTTGATTAAACCTGTTTTGTTCATGAGAATACGGTACATCGCTGCAAATAATGGTCTGGTCATCAGGCCCTGTAAAAATAGAATATGTTTTATTTTCAAGGTCTGCCTTTATTCTGATTTTTACCCAACTGCTGGTAGGAATAGTATAATCGGTCTGAACCCAGCTTGAATTCTGGTAGTAAGAAACAAGCCCATCAACTCCTGTTCCGATATGCATAGCAGGCCCTTTCTGAGAAGGTGCTGCATCGTATTCGAACATCACTGAAAAGCTACTTCCACTGTTCGGACGAAAAATCCAGTATTCAAAAGAAAAATTTCCTACCGAAACAGAGGGATCAACGAACAACCAGTCTGACCAGTGCCGTGCCAAAAGTGGCATACTAGTCTTTTGAGATGCAATCAGTTCCAAAGCTTTACCTTGATCTCCACGGGTAATTTTGTCCTGTATTATAGGTACTGCATCTGTGTCATAGCCTTGAGTATACCAATAACCCTGACATGCCCTAAGATCATTGTCATAAAGCATATTACCCCAACCCTTATCATAACCGGACTCCTTTATCGCGAAATCATCAAAATCCTGCATTATATAACGGATCCCGTCAAAATCACGAATATCGGCTTTCCATTTTTGCCAGCGTTGATACCAGGCCAAATCATATGCTTCTGGGCCCCATACTATTCGCCATCCATCAGAACCAGCAAGATTCGGTCGGGGAATATAAACCCCCTGGCCGGCTATTATAAGTTTTGTATCTGGATTATTACTAGTATCAACGAAATTACGGAAAGTAGATACCGGATAAGTATCCATAAGATACTTTTTACTTGCTGCGTCCGGATCCTGGCCTAGGGGTCCATACAAAATCAACTCGTCTAATAATCCTTCATTTATCCAGGTTCGCCAATCCAATATCCAGTTGCCAAATGATGGGCCGATGTGATCACCACCAGGTATTCGCGTGGTAATTCGTATGTTCGGATCTATAGCATCCATTGCTATTCGCAATTGCCGCCAGAACTCAGTCAGATATTCCCCTCGTAAGCGATGCCAATTTTCGACCATAGGATCCTCGGGATCAAAACTCGGATTATTTATATCAAATCGAGGATCAGTGAGAATATTGATACCATAACGAGACTGCATTTCGTCAACAATAGGCTGATTAAAACCATACTGATCTGCCATACTCGGAGTTGCCTGCATCTGCTCTGCTTCCGAACGCATGGCCGCGTAGAAGTTTTTAATCCCAAAATTCTTAGCCATGTACGTGTACTCATTTACCTTATTTTCAATCGCACCGGGATACGCATACTCGCGAACACTGTAATATGGTTTACCGTTGCGGTCGACCGTGAGAGCTTCAGGATTCTCGGCGATATAGCGAGTCACATAGGCCCAAGGATGCGTGACATCGGAATCAGCACTGGCACCATCCATATATACTCCTGTATGATAGACCCAAAAATCCAAACCAAGCTCTTCTGCAATTTGCCTTGCAGTTGTAATCACATCAAAACTTTTTGCAGCTTGATCAATTATTTTCACCATTCCGTAAGAGATAGGCCTTAAATTATCATATTGTCGAATTATTTCATTAGGATCGTGTTGTTCGAAATCACTTCGCCAGTAAACACCCGTATAACCGCGACCTTTCCACCGCTCCATAACACGACGTATGCCCTCAGGAGAATCCAAAGCTGAATCAGTTCCCATACCATAGAGAATTACATAGTCTCCCCAGCTTATTAAGACATTATTATTCGTTGCTTGGCAAGTATCACAATAAATTGTCGCAATTGCCAAAATTACCCAAGAACAAATTAAAACACAATTTTTTATCATAAACCATACCTTAGCTAAGAAAACATTTCATTCTTGTATTTTAGAATGTAAAGCATATTCATAATGATGCGATAGTAATGTTATTACCTACGATTTTTAATTCAAATTCCATAAATGCTTTTTTGTGGTTTTTTCTGGATCATTTCTTAAAAACTGAACATTATTATAGTTCATAGGTTCAATATGCCCATCCAGAAAAAGCAAATTTGAATTATTTGAGTGCCTGTCGGCTATAGGAATATAATTGGCGGCAGTTCTAGCATCCGGAGTCAAATAATGCCTCCATAAAGGAACCATATGTTTCATAACCAAAGGATCAACGTATTTATTTGTATCGTCAGTAGAATCGGCAATAAACAATATTTGTGCTGGCGTTTTAAATCCTGTTTTTTTCCTAATTTTTTCTGTGACTGTTACTGCCAGCGTATTTGCGCCATAACGAATTCTCCAGCTCAGGCCCATAATTACGCCATCCAATTCAATAACCTTCTCCCGCTGTGAGGGACACCTGAAAACTCCCAAAACTTTGCCCAATTCATCTTTAGATGATACTGTCCAGGAACCCTCTATTCCCTTTGCGCCTCTTTCATCACTGAGATAGGGTGAAAGATCATTAGCCCATATCCACTGCTCAGATCTACTTCTAAAGCGTTGCAAAGTCACCATTTCATCGTCATTATCAATTGTATACATATCGCTAGCAAGACTCATCTGCTTAAGATTCGAACGACATGCTACAGATCTAGCCTGTTCTCGTGCTTTTTGAAGCGAAGGCATCAGAATTGATAATAGCAAAGCTATAATCGAAATAACCACAAGCAGTTCTACTAAAGTAAATCCTTTGCGAAGAAATTTGAATTGCATACGCGACTCCTTATAAATCTTTTATATCATGGACAATTAATATCTGTACAATCCAGCCAGCTGGAACTGAATATAGCAAAATCCTTTATATCAACGACACAGTCACCATTTAAATCGGCAGGTGGATATGGATGATACTTATCACCACAGACCGGGTCACTTATTATTTCGATTACCACATCGTCATAATAGGCAGTAGCAGATTCGCCATCAGAAGGATAACCAGAAAACAACGTTATTCTGGCACTGTTACCTGCTGTATAATTCCACGAGCCAGTCACCGCCAGATCATCGGCTAACTGCAGAGTAGCTCCGCCTTCTGGTGTAAGAAACACATCAATAGTAAAGCTCATGTAATCACCCTGGGCGGCAGTTGGAGTGGCAACCATGGCAACGTCATACCATATACCGGCTTGCGCCTGAACATCAGTTATCGAGTTACTACCGCCGTTGTAAACCTGAAACTTGCCAGAACCGTGCATACTCAGTCCCCCACAATTTCCAGTCGGACTGTCAAAAGACCACTGTATATTTGGCCCATCCTGCGGAACTCGCGGCAGATAAAAGCTTGTTTCAAAAAGATAATTTAAACCACCCTGATCAGCAGGAACAATTTTATTCTCTGTAGCGGTGCTCCCGTATGCCATTATTTGAGGATAAAGATAGGGATTTACCTGCCGATAGGACTTCAGTGACTTTGATCCACTTTTGGCCTGCTCATCCGAAACCAACGTAGGGGAATTCGAATTACGGCTGCCATAGTCAATCCAGTAATGAGAGCCCTGCTCAGGAGCGACCGTGTCAAGATTAGAGCCCACATCATGGGTCTCAAAGGTATCTAGAAAAACTACACCTGCTGTCTGGGCCTCAATCGTTCCGCCAAGACTTAGCACTAAAATTGTAAACAAAATTGCCTTATTCATGATTTATCTCCTTGCTCAATATATTTAAAAGCTGCAATACGGTTTCATGGTCGTGTATCTTCAAGCCAGTGTTGAATGAAAAAATTGAGGTCATCTACGTCAACGCGACAGTCTTGGTTAAAATCACCTAGGGGATACTCATGATTTTCATCCCCACATACTGGAAAAGCTATACCAACCGCAGGTCCCGAGATTTGACCGGGATATGTCCACCATGGGTAAAGCTCCTGAGCAAGATTGGTGGTACTACGTCCAGTATCATCTCTCACGTTGAATTGTACATTTACTAGTTTGCCCGGTTCCGGACCGGTAAACTCTGGCATCGTCCCGAAAGGAATTTTCATTTCAACATGCATAACACCATTAGAGACAGTGTACCATTTTTCGCCGCCACGACCCAAGAAATCGTTGGCATCGCTCCATGTTTCGTCCCAACTAGGACGGCTCAAAGGACGATAAGTTCCGCTGCCAACAAGACGTCCGTTATATTCTAGCCCACTACTATTCGGATCCTGATCCGGGTCAAAGCCGGTGGCGAAACATGCAAAACGATAACTGACATCATTTACAGAACCAGGCAGATCATAAGTGAACACCGCCTCGAAGAAAGAGTTATTTTCAATCTCCGGCTGGCCGTATATTGCGTTTGTAACCGTCCCGCCAATGTAAAAGAATGAACTATTGGGATCCGGGACACCATTTAATTCATTCACATCGTAAGCAACATAGGCACTGACCTCTGTACTTGAAGCCAGAGCATCACCTACATGTATGTATCCACGGAAATTGCCTAGATCATTGCTAGGTTTACTGGCCACTTTTTTCATACCTGCCCATTCATTAACTATATCTACATTTCCATCAACAATTATCGGATTCAAGAGCTGAGATATCGGCGGATACCCTTGGGCGTTGTTATCAATCCAGTAAGTTTTGATATTGTCATAATAGCGATCGCTAGGATCAGGCAAACTGTAGCCGAGCACGACCTTGAGGGGGGCACCAAGACTTATTCCGTCGCCCCAAGCCAAATTCGAACAGAGCTGAGTTTCGGATTCTCCTACAGGACCAACCCAGGCACTATAGGTCATGTCATCATATAGTTCAATCCTTGTATTAAGCCATCTATCGTACTCAACCGGCACACCTGAATCAAAATTGATACCACCAGAAGTCCGGCATCTCCAGGTTGTTTGTATGTTGTTGCAAGTAAGGCTAGCCGCTACTGCGAGGGTTCCTGCACGGATTTCCATGCTGGCACCCGATCCTGAAGGGATATAAACAGCCTGTTCGAACACGCCTGTCATTCCCTTCTGATAGTAGAAATATGGTCGTGGCATCGCTTGAAACTGGAATAAAATGTCATTATTAAGATCTCTTATAGCATGGATTGACTTTTCGCCAAGAGTAGAAATTGGACCGCATACTACTAAATGATCAAAAGGATAACCATAACCCATACTTTTCCATGAATCACCTATAACAGGATATCCGAACTCTAATGGATCATCACAACTGCGGTGCTCAAGATCATCCCAAAAACAAACTATTGGCGGTGATTGGGCGGCATTAATGTGATATGACGGCATAAACAACACTGTCATAGCTACCAGTAAAAAAAGTTTATTCATCTCAGCATCTCCTTATATGAACTAGTTATATATTTACGGTTCATAGGATAAATGGTTATGCGGTTCGCTTCTCTTTGTCGATTAACCTACACATTTACCGGAAGAGCTTTACCGCAAACATATTTTTATTGACATCTTTTAAAAAGATGAAAGAAACAAATACTCCTTATCTCTATTCATCTAGCGTTATCAGAGCGAAGCTTTATGAACTTCGCTCTGATTGCCTGGATAATTATATAATATTGTGTTTGCTATGCTTTCTGCGAACAAGACCTATGGCTCCGACACCCAAAAGCAACATTGTTGCAGGTTCAGGAATAACAGATATCTTAATATCATCATAATAGGTAGTAGCAGATACGCCATCAGAAGGATAACCAGAAAGCAACGTTACTCTGGCATTGTTACCTGCTGTGTAATTATACCACTTTGTCACCGCCAGATCATCGGCTAACTGCAGAGTAGCTCCGCCTTCTGGTGTAAGAA
>CAZITB010000043.1:0-20149 GCA_964542055.1 uncultured Candidatus Kuenenia sp. | reverse complement strand
CTTATCCGGCGGGCAAAGGTAATCTTTGCGTAAAAGTTTTGAACTCAATCTAAATTCAAAGCGGCCTGTCGGAAGACTGGTCGCTTTTTTTTATGAACTAATGAACGGAAATGAAAATGAAAGATTACAAGCAGATAATTGAAAATGCTAAACCGGGCCAGATAATACCTGTGGTAAAACAAATTGACATTGACGACCCAATGGAATTTTTCGCTAAGATCAGCGATTACGGCAGGGCACAAAACTGCTGCCTATTCGAATCAAAGGAACATCTCGCAGAAGCCCAGTCCGGCCAGCTAAGCTTCGGCACCTCCAAACCCGCACTATACCTCTGCGGCAAAGGCAGCGAATTCACCATCAAAGCCCTCAGTTCAACCGGCGTAAGAATGCTAAGCTACCTCAACAACCGAAAAGACGAAATATTCACTTTCTGCCAGTCTTACATCTTTGGCAATGACTCCATAAAAGGCCAGATCAAAACCGACAATACCCAAATCAAAGACGAACAAACCCGCCTAAAAAGCACCAACCAGATGGACGTCCTCCGCGCGGTCGCCTTTAGCTTCCAACTTGCCAGCAAACCTTTTAGAGTAAACTGCGGACTCTTGGGCGCACTTAGCTACGACTTCATCGACCAGTTCGAAAAACTCCCTGCAAATAAAACCGATGTCCTAAACAATCCCGACTACGAACTCTACTTCGCCGACAACATCTTCCTCGTTGACCACAACGAATCCGCCGGCTACATCATCGTAAACGTGGTAATAACCGATGACGACAAATCAACCGCAATCAACCAGGCCCAGCAGGTCTCCGATTATTACTTCAATATGGCAAGATTCGACACCCCCGAAACTATGCCCCCAGAAAACACTGACATCCAACCCGGCACCGACACCGACCAGACCGAGTACGAATCAATGGTCAACCAAGCCAGACAACATATCGTCGAAGGCGACATCTTCCAGGTCGTCCTCAGCAGAACCATCACCGAACCCTGCAAAGACGAACCGCTGAACATCTACAGAAGACTCCGAAAACTCAACCCATCACCATACATGTT
Organism: uncultured Candidatus Kuenenia sp.; assembly: GCA_964542055.1. Taxonomy (GTDB): domain Bacteria; phylum Planctomycetota; class Phycisphaerae; order Sedimentisphaerales; family CAMDDF01; genus CAZITB01. Next base: position 19,086 of record CAZITB010000043.1, on the reverse strand, counting down.
CTACCTCAACACACCAAACACAATACTGATGGGCTCCAGCCCCGAACTCAACCTCAGGGTAACTAACCAAAGCGGCAAACGCATCGTCGAAATCCGCCCGATCGCCGGAACAAAACCCCGCGGCAGAATAAACGGAATAATCGACCAGGACATCGACTTCAGATACGAAACAGAACTCAAACTCGACCAGAAAGAACTCGCTGAACACATGATGCTCGTTGACCTCGCCAGAAACGACATCGCCCGCGTCGCCCAAAGCGGCTCCCGAATCGTCAACGAATTGCTCGTAACCGAAAAATACGAATCCGTCATGCACCTTGTCAGCAACGTAAAAGGCCAGCTCCGCGACGACCTCGACGCACTAAGCGCATATTTGGCCACCATGAACATGGGCACATTAACCGGAGCACCAAAGATCGAAGCCATGAAAATCATCCGCCAGCTCGAAAAAAACAAACGCGGCTATTATGGCGGGGCGGTCATGTACCTCACCGTTGACGGCCAGTTCGACAGCTCCATCACCATCCGCAGCCTCCAGGTAAAAGACAACATCGCCTACGTCCGCGCCGGTGCCGGTATCGTTTACGACAGCAACCCTGCAACCGAATTCCTTGAAACAAACCATAAAGCAAATTCCTGCCTAAAAGCCATCCGGGGCAATTAAAATAAAGGAAACAGAAATGGAAAACAAAACCGAATTCAAAGTGCTCTTCATAGATAACTTCGATTCTTTCACTTACAACCTCGTGGACGATTTCGCCAAACGAAACTGCCAGTCAAAAGTCTACCGCGCAGACACACCACTCGATCAGCTAATAGATATCGCCGACCAGTTCACCCCCGACCTGCTTGTAATCTCACCGGGCCCCGGCAATCCCGACACCGCAGGCGTAACCCTCTCCGCCATCGACCATTTCAAAGACAAACTCCCAATATTCGGAGTCTGCCTCGGCCATCAGGCACTCGTTCAATATTTCGGCGGACAGATCGGCCACGCACCAAAGGTAATGCACGGCAAACCATCACGCATCACCCACAACGAAAAAGACCTCTTCGAAGGATTGGAAAACCCTCTCCAGGCCGGCAGATATCACAGTCTTGTAGCAACAAAAATGCCCGAGTGCATGGAAGTTACCGCCCAATTCGAAGACATCCCGATGGCTGCCAAACACAAAAACCTCTGCATCTATGGCGTACAGTTCCACCCCGAAAGCATCCTCACCCCCACCGGAGGCAGAATAATCGAAAACATACTAAATATCGCAAAAGCAAATAAATAGGGAGAATATAATGTCGAAATTTGTCGAATATATGGAACTGATTCTCGAAGGCCAGGACCTGGATTTTGACCAGGCCAAACAACTGCTTGACACCGTCTTCGCAGGTCAGGTACACGAACTTCAAATTGCCGCTTTCCTCGCTGCCATGCGTGTAAAAAAAGCAACTTCCGACGAAATCGCAGGCTTTGCCCAATCTCTCCGCGACCACGCTGTCCCCGTACGCCCAAAAGTTGACAATCTTATCGATACCTGCGGAACCGGCGGAGCGAAAGTGAAAACTTTCAACATATCCACCGCTGCCGCTTTCGTTGCTGCCGGTGCTGGAGCTCACGTCGCAAAACACGGCAACCGCGGAATAACAAGCAAGTGCGGCTCAGGAGATGTACTCGCACAACTTGGCATAAAAATAGATGCTCAGCCAGCCCTCATAGAAAAATGCATCGAACAAGCCAACATAGGTTTCATGTTCGCGCCCATGTTCCACCCAGCCATGAAATTCGTCCAGCCCATCAGAAAAACTTTGGACTTCCGCACTGCCTTCAACATCCTCGGACCTCTGGCAAATCCCGCCTGCGCAAACGCGCAGGTAATGGGCGTCGCCGACGAATCTCTGATGGATCGGATTGTTGAAAGCCTTCAAAAACTCGGCGTCAAAAAAGTAATGGTCGTCCACAGCGAAGGCCTTGACGAAATAAGCACGATGGCAAAAACAAAAATCGCCAGACTAGACCACAACGGCATAGAACATTTCGAAATAGATCCCGCCCAATTCGGCATAAAACCCGCCAGCATAAACGACCTCGCCGGCACCGATGCACAAAATAATGCAAACATTATACGCGATATTTTCGATGGCAAAGAAAACGGCCCCAAGCGAGATATAGTACTTTTAAATGCCGCCGCTGCAATTATTGTCGCAGGCCTTGCAGATGATTTTGAACAAGGATTAACTCTTGCCGCCAAATCGGTTGATGATGGAAAAGCATCTGCCGCTCTTGAAAAACTGATCGAAATTTCCAACAGCTAAACCGCTAATCTCTAAGCAATTTGTGATAGACTTTTTCGATGGTATCGACCATAGCTTTCGGCGAAAACTTCTCGACCACGGAATTTTTACCGTTTTCGCCAAGTTCCCTGCGTAGCTCCGGATTTCCAATAAGCTCCTGGCAAGCACTGACAAGCCCGGCGATATCCTTTGGTTCAATTAAACGACCCGTATCAGAATTCACAACTTCCGCCGCTCCGCCGATATCAAACGTAACAACTGGCTTCGAACAAAGCATCGCCTGCGGCAAAACCCGCGCAAGCCCCTCACGAAGCGACGCATGAACCAATATATCCGATGAATGCAAAGCAAGCGGAATCTGCTCAGGCCGCAAAAGACCCGTAAAAATAAAATTATACCGTAAGCTGTTGAGCTTGATCTGATCCTTTATCTGGTCGATCAATTCCCCATCCCCGATCAGCAGCCAAACGCAATTCTCATTTTTCGACATAAGCTGCTTGGCCGCATTGATTATAAACTCATGACCCTTATACGGTGCAAGCCTCGCAACCGTAACAAGCACCGTCGCCTGCTCACTGATCCCATACTTACGGCGAAAATCCTTGACCTCCTGTTCAGAATATCCGCGAACATACTCCTCCATATCGATTGCCGAATAAGCCGTCGTAAAACGGTCAGCCGTTCCAATCTTATTCTCAAGCGCCTCCTCAGTCATCTTGTCCGCTACCGAAATAAAAGCATCCGTCTTTTTTGCCGTCCGCCGCTCGATCGCCACATACATTCTATTAAGCAGCTCCGATTGATACGGATGAAACGAATGCCCATGGATAGTATGCACCGTCGCCGGCGTATTTTCATGCCCGAACTTGCCAAGCAGCGAATCCCCAACATACCTGCCGATTATCCCCGCTTTGGCTGAGTGAGTATGAATAATATCCGGCTTTATTTTTTTAAGCAGCCTTCGCATCTCAAAATAAGTCACCATATCCTTAACCGGATTGATCGGCCTTACCAGCTCATTCAGAATCACCGTCTCAAACTCCGCGTTGCGTGTCTTTTCATAAAGATCCCCCTCCGGCCCCAACGCCGGACCAGTGATCAAAGTTACATCATGCCCGCGCTTCGCCAGCTCCCTGCATGTTATTAAAGTATTTTCCTGAGCCCCGCCAAGTATCAAACGGGTAATTATATGTGCAATTCTCATTATGTGCCTTCAAAACTAACTAATAGTCACAAGATTATATGGGCAATCACCAAATAATCAAGTCTAACCCTAAGACGATTATAGGCAAGTGCTTATAATTTACCCTTCAGATCGTCCATCAAACCTTTCAAAACATGAGGCGAAATATCCGCAAGCTCCGCCTCCACCTGGGATGCACGTTTCATATTCTCCAGAAGTTCACAGGCCTTGTTTTCATAAGGTTCAATCGTTCCAAAAGTCCTCTCCGCCGCTTCGAGCTGCCCATGAGCCGTCTGCACCAGGTAAATAACTATCTGCCTTAAAAGCACACGTTCGGAAATACCCCCCGATTTTTCCGCTTCATTTTGCGTCGAATCTTCATCTAATGGCTCATTCTCATCCAGAATCTGCCGAGTCAGCTCACTGGTTTCCTCCATCAAACGAGCGTATCGCGTCTCCTCATTCGGGTCAATAGGAGCCAGCTTCAATTCCGGCTCATCGCCGATCCTAGCAGCTGGAATATAATTCCGATGGTTGCAATTTGGACATCTACCGTACTTGCCTCCTCCTTCGTCAGGCGCCTTTATCTTAGCCCCGCACGATTCGCAATGCAAAATAATTGCCATATATCCTTTCTTGATCTTTCATTTTCCAAATTTACATTTTATGTTCAACCGTCACATCGGTTGATATTCCACCGCGTGGTGTAAATTTCGAAACTATCTTCATCCAGCGCGGTTGACATGCCGCAACAAGATCATCGAGTATTTCATTGGTCAATGCCTCGTAAAATATGCCCTTATTTCGAAAACTCTGCATGTAATACTTCAAACTCTTCAGTTCAATACACAGCTTATCAGGAATATACTCGATAATAATAGTACCAAAATCCGGATGGCCAGTCTTCGGGCAAACACTTGTAAACTCCGGACATATGGTCGTTATCACGTAATCCCGGTTCGGATTCGGATTATCGAAACAATCAAGTTGCGGTTTTTCGGTCATCTATGCTCCTGTATTTCAAAAAATAATTTTAAACCTCCGCTTATCTTGACTGGAGGCCTATTTTCAATATAATTAAAATATCTGCATTTGACAAGGAATTAAAAATGGACAATACAAAACAAAGAGCACTGGTACTGCTAAGCGGAGGTTTAGATTCCGCCACAACCCTTGCAATCGCCGAAAATAAAGGTTTCGAATGCTACGCAATGACCTTCGGATACGGCCAGAGACACAAAATAGAAATAGAACACGCCCGTAAAATCGCCGATTCAATGGGTGTCATCGAACATAAGATCATCACTATCGACTTAGCCGCGATAGGTGGAAGCGCTCTGACCGACCAGAATATACCGGTGCCAAAGGACCGCGAGTTCAAACAAAACAACTCTCATGATATCCCAATAACTTACGTCCCCGCGAGAAACCTGATTTTCCTAAGCTATGCAACCGCTTGGGCCGAAGTCCTGGGCCTCTTCGATATCTTCATCGGAGTAAACGCAATGGATTATTCCGGCTATCCCGATTGCCGCGGCGAATTCATCAGCGCCTTTCAAGATACCGCAAACCTTGCAACCGCCGCAACTGTCGAATGCAAAGGTAAATTCACTATATGGACCCCGATTATCGAAATGACCAAGGCACAGATTATCCTCCAGGGCACAAAACTTGGCGTCGATTATTCACTAACTCACAGCTGCTATGATCCCATCGGCTCCAAAGCCTGCGGAAAATGCGACTCATGCAAACTCCGGTTAAAAGGCTTCGAACAAGCCAATTTAGAGGACCCCATAGAATATGCCTGAAACAATTAAGATAAATGAAATTTTTACCAGCCTGCAGGGCGAAGGCTCACTTGCCGGCGTAACCAGCATCTTTATCCGCCTCGCGGGATGCCCCCTCAGGTGCAAATGGTGCGATACCAAATATGCATGGTCACCAGAATCCGGCAAAAATTACACTTTCGATCAGGTAAAAAAATATATCATGTCCAAGCCCTGCGGACATATCGTAGTTACCGGCGGCGAACCGATGGTAAGCAAAAACTTTTCTGAGTTTATAAATTTCATGTCCAATTCTCCCATGCACATCACCATCGAAACTTCCGGTATAGAATACATTGAAAATTTAAAATGCGACCTTATGAGCATCAGCCCAAAACTGAGCAACTCCTGGCCCGAAGAACCGGAACTGAAACAACAACACAAACGGTTCTGCCTCAATTTAAAAGCCATACGCTCACTTATGCAAAGCTACAGCTACCAGCTCAAATTCGTCGTAGATACCCAGTCAGACCTCAACGAAATAGCAGAAGTGGTTGACAAACTTTCACCCAACCCCGACAAAGTAATGCTCATGCCCCAAGCCGTCACCCCCCAGGACTATATAACTAAATCAAAATGGATTGCTGATGTTTGCATAAAAACCGGATTCAGATTCTCACCCCGCCTCCAGGTCCTCCTCTGGCCCAACCAAAAAGAAAAATAATTCACTCACTCCCCACATAACCCGCTCGCCGGCAAATCTCTATAATTTCCCTGCCCAGCGGCCCCGCATCGCCCGCACCGCTCTGGCCGTTTTCCACCACTACCGCCATCGCCAGCTGCCTGCCCCGGTTGTCCTCAAAAAAACCGGCAAACCACGCACAGCTTGGATTCTGCGTCGAACCGGTCTTGCCGTAAACCCTCAATCCCGCCGCCTTGTAATCGGTATTTTCAAATGCCCGCCTCGCAGTTCCTTGGTACTCGTTGACCACTGCGTACATTCCCTCTTTGACTGTCGCAATTGCCGCCCTGGAAATACCCAGCGATATAAACCGGCCCGGCGAATTATCATCGAACAACCGCACCTGCCGAAATACTCCGCCTCGTGCAATTGTTGCCATTTCGTTTGCTACCTGCAAAACGGTTGTTCGCATGTCTGCTTGACCAATTCCGAAAAAGCGTTTATCCCGTGCACGTATGGGCGGCATTTCAGCCAATTCCAAGTCTTTTGACTGGGCGAAACCGGTCCAGATAACTCCGGCGGATTCGTCCAATTTGCGTCCGAGTTTTTCCATATCATCGGGGGCGATATTTACACTGTCAAAGTCGGGCGAATCCAGCAGCCGCCTGCCGAAACCAAAATTATAAAACCACTTCTGCAAATCGCGAGAATCGAGCTTATCGGCGGCATGTGAAAAGTAAATATTACAGCTTCCCTTTATCGCGTTGCGTGCATTGTTGCCAGCACCGTCTGAGAACTGGTAATCGTGACAGCTATCAAACTGCCGCCATATCCAGCAGCTTGGCCAGCCGCGCGGCGCCGTCTGGGCCGGACACGATATTACCGCAGCGGAACTTAGAAGCCCCTCGGCGTTGGCGGCGATAAAAATTAGCGGCTTAATAGTCGAACCCGCAGGATAAAGCTTTTCCAGTGCCCGGTTTAGATACGGCTTACACGGGTCATCCAGGTAATACTGCTTGTAATTTTCTCTGGCCATGTTCAGATCAAACCTCGGCACAGACGCCGCCGCCAAAACCTCGCCAGTGGGCACATCAATAACCACCGCCGCGGAGGGCCCATCGTAAAAGCCGGGATTGGCGCAAGGGTCGGTAAGCATCTGCTCGATACGGCTCTGCAGCTCAATATCAATGGTAAGCTTAACATCACTGCCGAACCTTGTGGGGGTGTTTTCCAACAAATTCCCATCCATATCATGGTGAACCCGGCCTCTGCGGCCGCGAAGATACGCCTCGCATACCCATTCGGCCCCTTTGAACCCTGCCAGTTCCTGCCCCTGGTAAGAGCCCAAAGGGTCATCTAACAGAAACTTAGCAATTTCATCATCATTGGTATCATACTTAGGCTTTACCCAACCGATGATTTGGCTGGCAACGGGCCCGAAAGGATAGCTGCGGACCGATTTTGCCGAGACCTCAATTAAATCCTGATCGGCAAAAGCCACCTCCGCAGCAAACATATCATCCTCCCCGGTCAGCTCAATAAGGCTGTGGTTCTGATACATCTCGATTATGCTTTCAGATGCAGCCAGCTTGATCCGCTCAATACGGGACGGCACCGTCTCTTCGAATTGTGAAAAATCCCTGCCAGGATAGTATTTCCGCCATGCGATATAACTTCTCAGCCACCATACCCTGTCATTAATCTTCTGTATCAGCTCCTTTATTTCAGCCTCACTATTACCTTCCAGTTTCGCGCAGAAATCTATCAGTTTATACAAATCGCGGATGTCATCTGCAAACTCCTCCTGGAGCTGTGCACGGGCGGTATCTTCTTCAACGCCGCGAGCCATTTTGCGTATGAGTTTGGCAAACTGCCAGTTATCATCGAGCAGCCGGGTCAGCCGGTAGTTGACATATATGAAGTAGCTGGGCTTGTCAACGGCAAGGGTTTTTCCGTGTCTGTCAACTATCTTGCCCCGAAGCGTGGGCAGCTGAACTGGTGCGGTGTTTCGCATCGAATCGATTACTTCCAGAGCCTGGGCCCGTGAACCGCCGCTCTGCATAGTAAAAAGCCTCAAAAGACAGATAATCACTAAAAAAAGGCAAAACCCGAAAAAAATTTTTAGTCGCTTGCTGTACATTACTTCTTAAACCCAAATAACGGCGCTGCCAGGTCAGCCACCCATATTGCAAAGGGCGCAATCAAACCTGAGTAAACCGCCGTGGCAAAACTTCTATAAACGAAATGATCAGACACAGCCTTGTCAGCGATCATTTTTATTCCGTTTGACGCCAATAGTATCAAAAATACGGTTACAAATATCAAAAGCGCCTGTGCGATAACGCTGCCGATCAACGAAGATTTTTTCATCCCGGATATGGCAGTACCGGCCAGTACATAAGTTATAATAAATGTTCCGATAGGAAGCATGATGATATCAGCGGCAAAGCCCAGCATAAACGCCGCGATTACCGCCATTATTCCATCGAAGCGAATTGCAAAATAAACCAGAAGGGTAATCAAAATATCCGGTTTAATGTTGAAATCACCCAGGGCAATGTAGTTGAGAATGTTTCCGCCCTGTAAAATGACCCCAATAAAAAAAAGTATAGCGAAATATATACCCCTCATTGGCTCATCTCCCCAACCGGTTCCATCGTAACCGCAAACACTTTTTTTAGATTACTGACATCAAAACCAGGCTGAACCTTGATATCCCAAAACAGCGGGTCGGCCTTGTCGTGCTCAATGGAACTTACCTTGCCAATTACCAGCGGCGAATTGAGATACCCAGCCCTGGCATAGGCATAAACAAAATTGCCTGTCTTGATCTTATAAGCTGTTCCAACACCGCCGATCAAACAACCGCCTTTGCCGTCTCCTTTTAAAATCGCCCGTCGGTAAATGTTTTTGCCCTCAGGATCGACCGCCTCAACCTCTGCAATAAGTTCGTGGCTGGAGCTGGTCAAAAGCTCTACCCGTGCCGAATAGTTGTTTACCCGCGAGATTGTTCCCACAAGACAGTCCTGGCCGATGACATATTGACCGGTCTTTAAACCATCGCGAGCCCCGCGGTTTATATCCAGTGTAGAATTTTGGGACCCAAAGGTTATCACCTCGGCCCAGATATGACCGGGCCCGACATCGGGCAGCCGCCCGCGTGTGCCCGTTGCCAGTTCATATTCGCTGTGGAGCTGAAGAAATTTTCGCTGAAGGGTCTTTAGCTTTTGTTCGATATCGTCTTTTTCATTGGCCAGCTGCTGATACTTTTTAAAGTCCACCGTTCGAGAAGGTGCAAATTGCTCAGGAAGAGCCGAGATATGAGCATCGGTGCCAATTTTCAAAAGCGGGCCAAATGAATATACGAATACATCGTGGAATTTGCCCGACATCGAATCAGGCATCAACAAACCAAGCACTCCGACAAGCACAGCCATTATTGCCAGCATCGGTTTGGTTATTCTTATTGAGCTTCTTCGCATAGGCTTTAAGCAAACGCGGACAGCGGCACCCGCGGTTTAAAGTTGTTAAGACTGGTTCTTCTGGTCGAGCGTTTCCTTGAGAATATCGAAATTCTCCAGGTAAATGCTCGTGCCTCTTGCAACACATGTTAGCGGATCATCTGCGATGATCACCTTCAGGCCGGTCGAATTTGCCAGTACGGTGGTCATGCCTCGAAGCAAAGATCCGCCCCCGGCAAGGTGCACACCGTTTTCGATAAGATCGGCAGCCAGTTCCGGCTCTGCCTTTTCCAGCGTCTTCATTACAGACTCGATTATTCCCGCGATAGGCTCTCTGAGTGCCTCGCGTATTTCTTCGCTGGTAATGACGATCTTTCGCGGCAAGCCTGAAATAGTATCTCGGCCAGCCACTTCCATGGTCAGTTCTTCTTCGAGCGGACATGCCGAACCGATTTGTATCTTTACCTGCTCGGCTCTTGGTTCACCGATCAGCAGATTGTATGTTCTTTTTAAATGATTGATAATGGCTTCATCGAAATTGTCCCCGCCGATTCGTACAGATTCGCAGTTGCTTATATCGCCAAGCGACATGATCGCGACCTCTGTGGTACCGCCGCCGATATCGACTATCATCGAAGCGGTAGGTTCGGTTATTGGAAGTCCCGCGCCTAATCCGGCAGCCATTGGCTCATCGATCAGATAAACCTTTCTGGCACCGGCACGTTCGGCACTGTCAATAACCGCTCGTCTTTCGACTGCCGTTATACCGCTTGGAACTGCGATAACTACGCGGGGAGGAATGATCAAAGCGCCATTGCCGTGGACCTTTTTGATAAAGTAGCTAAGCATCGCCTCTGTTATTTCGAAATCACTGATAACCCCGTCTTTCAAAGGCCTGATCGCTGTGATCGACCCGGGTGTTTTGCCCAGCATCTCGCGGGCAACCAGTCCGACCGCTTCGCCGTTGTTTAAAACTACGTTTGTGCCTTTTCGCACTGCCACCACCGATGGCTCATTCAGGACAATACCTTCTTCACGAACACAAACGAGAGTATTGCAGGTTCCCAGATCGATACCCATGTCCATGCTAAACCAGCCGTAAATTTTATCCAAAAGATCAAACAGCACGATAACTCCCTTTATTTAGTTTTTCAAATCCCTTAAACCGAATACTTCACCGGCAGCTTGCCAATTTTTACAGCTATCTGAATCTGTATCGGCTATTTGGATCAATAGATACAAATCTTTATGGTGCGACAACCTTGAAAATAGTTTCATACTGGTTGTAGCACATAAATCCTACATAAACTGCCGTACTTATAACCGCCAGTGCCGAAATAGCAAGCAATGCGGTATAAACATTCGATGAAGGTTTTACTTTTTTATCTTTTGCCATAATAAATCCCTATGGGCCAAACTTGAATTAAAGGTTTAACGAAGCGTTATCGCCAACTGTAGGGGTAGACTGGACCAGTTCCAGAACTCCCGCTGCTCTTTCCTGGTCAACGTGGGTAATTACCATATCGGCAATGAACTGATTGCCCCTGGTAATGTGAAACCTCATTCCGGTGCTTACACCGTCTGCTGCTCCGATGCTGATTGTGGCCAGCTTGTTTCTCAAATCCACTTCGGTAATTCTTGCCTTTAGGTCGGCCTGGGAATATTTGGCCCCGGAAGGCTGGGCGGATACAACTCTCGCATTGCCCCGTGAAGTAGTTACCGGCGAAACAGTTCCGGAAGTTGCCTTGTTAGCAACAATCTGTTCAAGGTCCGACTTGATCTCAAGCAGCTTTTTGTTTTCAATCTCCAGCGTCTGCAGTTCGACAATCTTTTCGTCAAGCTCGGTATTGATCTCGTTTAACTTTTTCTGTGCCGAGGCAAGCTGACCAGTTTTATTGGTCAGATCCTGCTGGGTAGCACTCAAAGAAGTTCTTAGGCTCTCGATAGTCTGTTGCAAACCTGCTATGGTTCCAGTCGAATCACTTACTCGCTGATTGTAGAGACGAGCTTGTCTTTGCGCATCGGCAAGATCGTTCTGAGCAGCTGATAGTTGTGCATTCAACTGGTTGTTTTCTTCTCTGAGCTGATCGGCAACTTCCTGTGCCTGTGCGACTTGTTCGGTAGCCTGACGTTTTTCAGATGCGAGGGCTTTTTTGATTGAATCAACCGAATTATTCAAATCCTGATACTCGGCTTTCCAGTTATTGGCACTGGCAACGTATGTAACAACAACACCGCAAAGTGCAACAGTAAAAAGGGAAACCATCACTACTAAAAATTTTGTGAAAGAACTCAAAATTCACACTCCTTTCAAGGGGGCAAAATAATTTATATGCCCTATAAATCCATAAATTTACAAATTATAGCTAAAAAGATTTTAAAATCCAGTCAATACTGGAAAAATTAAATCACAATTAGGCTAAGATTTTACGATTATAATACGCTAAGGTCAAGATATTTTTATATTTATAACAATTATTCACTCATTAAGATAAACCAGCTCTTTATTGGTTAACTATCAGCACCGACTGTGCGGCTCCAAGTCTTACAATCGGCGAGCTGTCACTTAAGAGACCCGGCAGAAATTCGTTCAATTTTTCAACATTAATGTACCCGATAGCCAATGCCGCCAAGGTTTTTGCCTGCTCTGTGTCTTTTTGGTACTCTTGGGGGCTTCGATTGAGCGGTTTGAATATTGGCTCAGATGAATTTTCAGTATTTTTTTCGTCGTTATTTTTTTCACGGTAGTTGTAAGAACGTTCCAAAGCCTCAACATCGATCTGTTCCAGCGGCTTTGTCAAAGCATCGAAAACATCGCTTTGCCCGGATTTATCTCCGAATTTTCCTAATTCAGCGGCTGCTGTTAGCCTTACATCGAGATTTTCATCATAAAACATGGTCAAAATCGCCTGCTTCGCCTCTGGAGTACCAAGCGAAGACATTGCCTGTATGCCGAACATCCGGTCGTCAGGATGTTTGCTTATAAGTAAGGTCCATAATTTCGGGTAAATCGCAGTCTCGCCCAGCTTTGCTAATGCCTCCGCAGCCTGGAACATAGCGGCATCGCTGGCTTTTAAATCACTTAAAATCCTCTTGAGCTCTTCAATGCTTTTTTTGTCTCTCAGTTTACCTAAAAGCATTGCTGCGTTGGCTTTAAGATTCTGATCGCCGCTTTTGAGGGCTTTGCGGATCAGATGTACGTTACTGCTGTCGCCTGTTTTGGCAAGGGCATAAGCGGCAGCTATCTGGGAGGATTTGTCACCGACTTCTACGAGTTTGCGTAAAACCCTTGCGGAACCGGAATGCTCTATATCGCCAACGGCAACCGCGGCAGCAAACCTCACCGGCACATAATCGTCGGTTAGAAGTTTTTCGATAGAAGGTATTAGCGGCTTATAACCGGCATTGGATACAACTTCAATCGCCTTGGTCCTTAAATATGGGTCCTTGCCGGTAAGATTTTCAGTAACTATCTCAACAGCCCTGGTCTTTGAATAAGTACTCTCAGCAAGGCTAGTATTGCTGAAAAAGCCCGCAACCAACACAATAACGACTATGATTTTCACAGTTTTTAACATTTAAAACCTTCTAAATGAGAATTAACTCTTGATATTTTCCTAAACGACAACATTAATATCGGCAATATCATGATTCCACACAAATATTCAAGCCACTGGCCGAATCTGGAAAAGAAACTGACTCTCGGATCGATTGTCAGGTAATCGACAATCCAGCCGCTGACGCCTTTTCTTTTCATGGCCGGTTTGGGCAGGGTTCCAGCGATAAATGAATCCTTAATTCTGCCTGACGGCTCAATAAAACAGCTTATCCCGGTATTAACGCTTCTTACAATGCCAACTCTGGTTTCAATCGCCCGAAATGACGCGATAATTGCATGCTGGGCAAGTTCAGTGGTTGTGTATATCTTTTTGGCTTTCTTTCTATTAGATAAGTCTTTGTTGTATGTATCTTTAGAATCCTTTTTCGCTCGCCAGGTGAACCAGCCGTCGTTGGATATGTTCACTAGCCAGTTTACGCGTTTTTCGCCGGTTTTGTTCACTGCCATTTTGCGAACAAGTTGGGCGAGGGTGTCTTCATAGCAGATAATCACGGCGTAGCTGTATGTTTGGTCGGCAAGCGTCAGGTCGAAGGTGTAAAAATTTGTGCCGGGGGTAAGAGAGAAATCCTGGTCGGGGTAGGGGGTAAATCGCATGAAGAAATCGTAGAGCCATGGTGCGGAGTATTTGAACGGGACAATTTCGCCAAAGGGGACGAGATGGATTTTGTCATAGCGTGTTGGATTCTGGAGGCCGTCGGCACCATAGATATAGGCAGCGTTTGTGCGGTTTAAAAGAGCGACGGAATTTTTTTCCGAGTTGTAGTCGGTGATTCCGCCTGATGCGCCGATTACCATTTGAACCTTGTTTTTCGCGGCAAAGGCGCTAATGGCCTGGTTGTAATAGTAGCCTGAGTATGCCGATCCGCGGAGATTGAGGTATTGATGTTCAAGAGTGTCCACTACCATAGTTTCGGGCCAGACTATCAGGTTCGGCTCTGCTTGGAGGGTTTCGTTGCTTAAGCTGATCATCTGTTCGAATAGCTGGTCGGATTTATGGCCTATGCCCGCGATGGTGATCGGTTCGTTGGTCTGGATCGATGCGATAAGAGGTGAGCGGGGCAGATCTGCGGTTTGGTAGTAATCGAGTTGTTTTGTTCCGTAAATGAAAACGGAGACCAGTACCGCCAGGACTATGAAGGTTTTGACATAAATGGCTTTGGGCTTTTCGAGCATTATTTCAGCGACAAAGCCGTTTACCAGTGCTATAACAAAGGTAATGCCGGCAACTCCGAAGATGTCGGCTATCTGGACGATTGTGGGCTGAGTGTGCATCGAATGGCCAAGCAGGCGCCAGCTGAAACCGCCTAAAAACCAGCCTTGCCATGCCTCGAAACCTACGATCAGGATAGGCAGGAAAAAGGTAATAGACCAGTTTTTTGAACGGAAGTATCTTATGGAAATCGCAAGCAGGGGCCAGTAAATGGCCATATAAATGCAAAATGTCACATATCCTATTACTGTGGGCAGCGAAAGCCAGTAGAGATTGCCAAGCCAGTATATCAGGCAGGTAAAGTAACCGATTATGAACAGCCAGCGTTTTTTGGACTGGGGGGTGGAGACGAAAACCAGCGGCAAAAAGCCTATCCACGCCAGGGACGACATGTCAAAGGGCGACTGCGACAGGGTCAGGAAGAGCCCGGTTAATGCGAAACCACAAAATATTTTAATGATATTCAATATTTACTCTTTTTTCTCTGCCGGTATATTATCTTGAGTCCCTATTAAGGTTTTGTTTTCGATGATGTACATGAGAACTTCTTTCTGGTCGGTAGATGTAAGTGAGCTGTCCTCGAGTGAACCGATTAAATAGCTCCATTGAGCTTCGGTGTAACCTTGTTGGGCTCCTCTTCTTGCGATTGCCATGAAAGCTTGTTTCTGGTCAGTTGAAGTCATTGAACCTTCTTTGACAGCTTTGACTTCTGATATAACAACAGAGCCCCTGGAATCGCAGGGTTTGACCGAACCGCAATCTTTATGAGTAGAAATGTAAATACAGCCTGAAACTAACATAAAAGAACTTACCACCAGGACAACTAACAGCTTTTTCATTGTGAACCCTTTTCGTTTAAAAGTTTGGTTATATGGTTTTCATCGAAATCGATGGAACCGTTTAGGCGGATTTTTAATTGCTGCAAGAAGTATTTCAAATATATCCCGTTTTCCAAAATGGTTGAAGGCTGAACGCCCATTTCTATATAAAGTCTTTTCGTTTCAAGATTTAAAATGTTCTCACGATCGACATTTTTTAATCTATTTTGGACATTTTTGCAATAGTCGGATGAAATGTCAATGCCTATATAGTTACGGCCGTAAATTGCGGCGGCTTCGGCGGTTGTGCCGGACCCGATAAAGGGGTCGATAACCGTGTCGCCGGGATTGGAGCTGGCGGCGATTATTCTTGAAAGGAGTATAACGGGCATCTGGCACGGGTGCCAGCCCTGACGTTCTTTGAAGGTGCCGCAGACACGTGAAAAGGTGTTCCAGACATCGTCGGGCATTTTTCCTAAGTTGTTGGAGCGCTTGTCGTTATAAATAAGCTGGCGGTCGGAAGGAACACGTACGGCGTGGTCGTTGAAAGTGAAGTTCACGGGGTCTTTAACGAAGTAAAAAATATGTGTGTGGGCACGTGCGAATTTGGTTTTTGTCTGCTGGCCGAAGGTATAATGCCAGATGATCCAGTTTCGCATGTGCAGGCCGAGTTGATCGGCTATTATTTTTACGTTGGCTGCGTAGTCGTCGCCGATGGCGATGTAGAATGAGCCGGCGGGTTTGAGGGCCTTTTTGCAGGCGGCCATCCAGTCGCGGGTCCAAGCTAAATATTTGTCTTTCTTTAGTTTATCGTGATATTTGTCGTATTTGTAACCGATGTTGAACGGGGGGTCGGCGAAGATCAGGTCGGCGAAAGGGGCGTCGGCTTGGTTTAAAAGCTCAATGCAGTCGCCGCAAAGTATTGTGTTTTTTTCGAATTTCAACAGTCAAACTCCTTTTTGTGTTAAATGGAAGATTTTAATCGGTTGAAAGGTTATTTTCAATTGGTATTTTTGAACGGAGGAAAACAGGAGAGCGTTTTCTTGTCGGCCGAGCCGGATAATTTCCTTGTATATCGCATGAGACATAAGGCAAACAACATCTCCATATACTTTTCGTCAAGAAAATAGAAGGCATTCTGGAAAATTATTGAAATCATCGCTCGTTCAGTTTAGAATGTTCCAAAATTTGAATTTAAATGGAGAAAATAAAATGCCGGCAAAATGTTTACCTCAAAACGTAACTGCTACCCCCAAAGCCCCGGTCATCGGCGTCTTTGGCCCATGCGATCCAAGGATTGATGCGGACAGCCGGAAACGAGCTCAGAATATTATCAAAATGACCGCTGATAAAATTTCTGGAACGGTCGTTCTTCCGGATAAAATTCCGGTTGAAGTTGTCTATTCGGATATACTTATCGATTCGGAAAAACAGGCTGATATTGTAGCCAATCAGTTTAAAGATGCCGGCGTAAATATTCTGGTATGCTGTCCTGATACATGGGCATTTCCCCAGCTGACAACCATATCGCTTTTGCAGCAGTTTCCCAAAGATACACCGATAAATATTACCTGCGGAAACAGCGGGCCAAAGCCCGGCGTGGTTTATGCCCATGCGACCAGCGGTGCCATTAGTCAGTATGGTAAACTGGTCAGCCTTAATGTCGGCAACTGGGCCGATACAGGACTCAACCCGGTAATGAGCGACAAGACCGCAGAGGCACTTATTAATTGGTGCTATTCAGCGGTAACCACCGTCGGACTAAAAGGCAGAAGGGTGGTTGTCTTTGGCCATGATTCAATGGGTATGGAAACCGCATTGCAGCATATTATTCCCACAAGGAACACATTCGGAATCGAAATTGCCCGGCTGGATATGAAGCTTCTGTCCGATATGCTCAGTAAAGAGGCTTATGACAAGAAGGAACTCAAAGAGCTTCGCAGCTGGGTTGACAAGCATGTCGGCAAACGGCTGGAGATAAAAACCGATGACGATTCAAAGCGTTTCGATATGTCGCTTGCGATGTATCTTATTGCAAGGGACCTGATGAAAGACCTTAACGCTCTCGGCGGCGGGTTCATGAGCCAGCTCGAATGGGGCAGCGATATGCGCGGCTTGCCGCTGCCTGTGGCAGATGTTATGGAATCGCTCTTTAACAGCACATTCGACCACAACGGCGAGAAAGCTCCGCTATCTTATGCGACCGAAGCGGATATGCAGGGCCTTTTGACAATGCTGTTTATGACCTGGCTTAGCGGCGGCAATCCTCCGCTGTTTATGGATTTTAGAAAGGTCTGGGAAGCGTCGGAGATAAAGGCTCTTGCCAAGAAGATCAAGCTCTCGCTGCCAAAGAGCAAACCCGACTGGCTTAAAAAAGGTCTTGTCGATGGTAATAATTCCGGCAGTGCTTCGTTTAACTGGGCGGGTAAGCCGGGCACAAGTGCCGATAAGCTGATGAAAAACGTCACCATGCCGCTTGCCGATGAAGGGTACTTCCCCGGCGGCGGAAACAGTGTGACCTTTACTACCCCGGCAGGAATTGACGGTATCGCCGGCAGAATGGCGTATTCAAGTGTATGTGATAAGTTCTCGATGATCTGGGATGAGGCGTCAACGACTTCGCTGCCTGCCAAGCTGGAAAAGGCGATGTGCAATCTGACCAACTGGAACTGGCCGCATACCTTTGTTGTGCCTAAGTACGCCACGATGACCGAGTACAAGCAGTACGCACCTGCCAACCATTTCCACATGACCTGGAATCTGCCGGTTGCCAGGCTCCAGCACTGGATGGATATGACCGGTGTGCTCAATGTGGCTCCGTGGGAGGCGAGGCCGCGATTTGTTGAAGGTACCGACAGGCCGCTGCCGCTTGTGCATCTGATCAACGGAGGTGAGAACCAGTTCAAGATGCTTTAATTTGGAATGCTGTTACGGCTCGGGAATAATCCGGGCCGTTTTTTTATGGAGATTTGAATATGCTTAAAAATGTGCCTGCTATTTTAACGCCGGAGCTTTTGAAGATTCTTATGGAGATGGGACACGGAGATGAATTGATAATAGGCGATGGCAATTTCCCCGCGGCTTCGCATGCCAGGCGGCTTGTGCGGCTGGACGGTCATGGCGTGCCGGAGGTGCTAGAGGCAATAATGAAGTTTTTTCCGCTGGATACCTTTGTCGATAGTGCGGCGGGTGTGATGGAGGTGGTCAAGGGCCATGACTATAAGCCGGAGATTTGGCAGCGGTATAGAGAGATATTCAAGGGTTCAGGCGAGAAGTTTAACGATTTCGAGTTCGTGGAGAGGTTCGAATTTTATGAGCGGGCAAAGAAGGCCTATGCGATAATCAGTACGGGCGAGACATCACTTTATGCGAATTTGATTTTGAAAAAGGGCGTTGTGATTTAGAATTTGTGTTTTGGAAATGAGATCGAAAGCGGTCGATTTTCTGGCCGCTTCTTTTATGTCGATTTGGGCGAAAAGGGGTGTGAAATTGCTTGCGTGAATGGGCGAAAGAACAGCTCAAAAATGACACTAAGTATTTAAGACTCGGGGTAAAATTTAATGTAAGTTCTTGTAAATACAAGACTTAGTTTGAATTGCGGTAAAATCAAAAAGTGTGTGGTTTTCGGCACTTTTGAGCGGGTTTAGGCCAGTTTACCCCAACTTTGCCCCAACTTTACCCCACTTTGCGCGATTTTCGGGAAAAAGGGCGATTTTGCCCGGCAAGTGGAAAATTCAAAAAAGTGAAAAAAAATTTGCCACAGATTAACTCAGATTTTCACAGATTTGAAAAAGATGAAATAATTAGACGATGATTACACAGGTTACACAGATTTTTGTTGTTGATAAAGGTCCACAATACTGTTATAATTAGTAACGATCAGACAGAGGATTTGAAAGGGAGTATTTCCAAATTCAATAAGTTGAATGGAAAAAGAAGTGATGATATGTTTGAAACAGCTATGCAAAAACGATCGTATATCGACAAAAAAAATAGGTAACTGTCCCAATCCTGTTCGGCACAATTATTGCTTACAAAATTTTTTTTAAATTATCAATTTT
>CAZITB010000042.1:16897-20422 GCA_964542055.1 uncultured Candidatus Kuenenia sp. | reverse complement strand
TTTTATGGAAAATATACCAAAATGGATACAGGAACTCTCTGAAGAGGACTGGCAGTTTATAAAAAGGCTTATACTGGCAAGCGGATCATTGAAAGAGGTGGCCGCTCAATACGGGATATCTTACCCCACGGTCAGAGTCCGCATGGACAGGGTAATTGAAAAGATCGAAATTCTGGATTCGGCTCAGCCTAAATCCAGATTTCACAAAAAATTACAGCTTATGGTCGCAGAGGGACAGCTGGATTTTGCCACGGCCAAAAAGCTGCTTAAAATATACGAAGAAGAAAAATATATATAAAAGCTCAATCGCGGCAGCGATGAGATAGAAAAAACTAAAATATGATATTTGAAAGGAAGGGAAAAATGTTAGCGGCTATTAATTTATCGGGTGATGATATCGTTGCAATTGTAGTGATTCTAGCTGTCTTTTTACCGGGGATAATTTTTTCTTTCAAATTTGGAAAATATAAAACTGAAATTGGTATCAAAGAACAAGAAATTCCCAAATGGCTAAATACCACTGAAAAAGAATTTGAAGATAAAGTTCGGGCGATTGTAGCAGATGAACTCAAAAGAGACCGTGATGCCATGCAGGCAAAAGATTTGTAAATGGATATTTTAATGGAATAAGTAATCTCACTGCTCCAACATAGAAGCTCAATCGCGGAAGCGATGAGATAGAAAAAATATATAAATGTCGGAACCAAAAAATCATGATACCTAGCAGACCGATAGCAAGCTTTATTACCTTTACCACTTTTGGCACGTGGCTTCACGGCGACCAAAGAGGAAGCGTAATAAAGATTAAAGAAACAACAAAGCTGATTGAACCTAATTTGAATTTTCAAAATCATCAGCTAAGTAAAATGAAACTCGAACCAGTAATCTTCGATAATAAACAAAGGAAAATAGTACGTGATGCAATAGTAGAACATTGTGAGTTCAAAAAATGGCAATTATATGCTTTGCATGTAAGAAGTAATCACGTTCATATTCTTTTGAAAGCAGACAAGGACGACCTGATTGCAGATATAAAAAGTTGGGCGACAAGAAAGCTAAAGCAAGCCGGATATCATAAACCTAAATTCTGGAGCCGCGGAGGAAGTCTAAAACATATATTAAATGAAGAAAAGATGAGAGAAAAAATTGATTATATAATAAATCAACAGGGCGAAATGATGGAATATTACGTTTATTCAGATTCATTGCTCAATAAAAAATAGTAATCTCACTGCTTCCGCAGTTGAGCTTTTTTAAACGGGCGTGATCATAGAAGCTCAATCGCGGAAGCGATGAGATTTGGAAAATACTAAAGTTTCGATTGAAAGGAAAATTAAATGTTTAATACAATATTTAGTGATTGGATGGAGTGGATCGAAAAGCCGGCAAATAATGAAGATATAAAAAAAGGAATCAAGAAAGTAAAGATTTATTTTTTGGTTTACTTTTTCGTTACCATTGCTGTGATGATTGCTGGAATGAGCATGATTGGCAATTCAAGTAAAATAGATATAAAGATGGTAGGTTTGTTTGTTGCGACTATTGGTATTGCCGGTAATTGTCTAATAAAAATCTGGTGCCATATCAAACTGTCCAACGCCAAAATACTTTGGGAGATGAATAAGCATTTTGCAAACCAGGTCGAAACAGAACTTCGTAGATCTGAAGCTCAGGATTTATGAAAGTTACCTCTATAAAATAAACAATCTCCCTGCTTCCGCAGTTGAGCTTTTTTAAACGGGCGTGACCATAAAAGCTCAATCGCGGCAGCGATGAGATAGGAAATAAAGGTAACTGTAAAATTGCTAAAAATGTAAACCCCCCAACAAAAAGTTGAGGGGTCTCTTTAAAAATTCGATTTTTCCAGGCTTCGCTTATTCTTCTTCGGCTTGTTCTTCGGATTCGATCAAGCCTTTTGCAACCAAAATCTTATCTTTTATTTCCTGGGCCACTTCGGGGTTTTCTTTGAGGAACTTTTTGGCATTTTCACGGCCCTGTCCCAGTCTTGTTTTGCCGTAATTTATCCATGCACCGCTTTTTTCAATCACATCGCATGTCTCGCCCAAATCTATCAAATCGCCTTCGTAACTGATTCCGCCATCGAACATGATATCGAACTCGGCGTCCCTGAACGGAGGAGCGATCTTGTTTTTGACAACCCTGCTGCGAACTCTCGTCCCGACCGAATCGGTACCTTCCTTGATCGTGGAAATACGGCGAATATCAAGACGGACCGACGAATAAAATTTTAACGCTTTGCCGCCCGCGGTCGTTTCGGGATTGCCGAACATTACGCCGATCTTCATCCTGATCTGGTTAATGAAAATCAGCGACGTTTTGCTTTTGCTGATAATGCCGGTAAGTTTACGCATCGCCTGGCTCATCAATCTCGCCTGGAGACCGACATGCGAATCGCCCATTTCACCCTGAATCTCTGCCGCGGGCACAAGTGCCGCCACCGAGTCAACCACGATGACATCGACCGAGTTCGAACGCACCAGCAGTTCAGCGATATCCAACGCCTGTTCGCCGGTATCGGGCTGGCTGACCAGCAGCGACGAAACATCAACGCCGAGCTTCTTTGCCCAGGTCGTATCCAGGGCATGTTCGGCATCGATAAACGCCGCCACACCGCCTTTTTTCTGGGCCTGGGCGATAACATGCAGTGCAAGCGTGGTTTTACCGCTCGATTCAGGACCATAAAATTCGATTACTCTGCCTCGTGGTACGCCCTTGCCGCCAAGCGCGATATCCAGGCTAAGCGAACCGGTATTGATACCCTCGATCTTGGCATATTGCGACTCGTCCATCTGCATGATAGAGCCTTTTCCGTATTGTTTTTCGATCTGGCTTATCGCACGTTCGAGCGCGGCACTTGAGCCGGTTGATGATTTTTCTTCGAGCGTCTTGGGTGCTTTTTTGGTCTTTTTCTTGGCCATTATATTCTCCTATCTTCCTTGAATTACGTTATTTTGAGCATAGATTAACATGAAAATATCGTAAAAATCAAATATCAAATATCAAAACCATAAATTAAACTTTTTCAGCGTAAAATTACAGAGCCTCTTTTTGAATTCATTTTTAATGTTTTCTTTGTCGTTTTGCATTTTAATTCAAACATGTTTCTTTCCCTTCAGAGTTAAAATGCTTGAAGCAAATATCTTAGATATTTCGTCAAGTTCATTTAAAAACCATGCAACTTTCTCATGGCCAACTCTTTTGCTGTCCCTAAGCAGTGCAAACCATAACTTACTCTCATTTGCAGATTTCAAAGATATATTGAAAAAATTGGTAAAATCTCTTTTACTGCTGGCGGCTTGTCCTTCTATATAGTTGCCAATAATACTGGTCCCGCTCCTTAGCAGCTGATCGCCAATCCTTCGCGAAACGCTATCATTGGGAAGCGAATCAATAAATTCGATCAGCTTCAAAGTAAAGCCATAAAGCCTCTTTTTAAATTCATTTTTAATTTTTTCTTTGTCATTTTGCATTTTTATTTTTGATATTTAATATTACTTGAGTTCC
>CAZITB010000042.1:14497-16887 GCA_964542055.1 uncultured Candidatus Kuenenia sp. | reverse complement strand
TCCGTTCGGCTCATCACAGTATGCTCAGCCCCTTTTTCGGTTAGCTTACTGTGAAAAATGCAGACACTTTCGACAGGCAGTTCCGGCCCTTCGTAATCTTCAAAATCTCCCAGAACCTCGCGAGCGTTTCGGCCCGCATGCAAACTCTTAATCCGGCAAAGCGTCAAATGCGGCTTAAATTTCCGCCCTTCCATATCAAAGCCCAGCTTAAAAAGCTCCGCATCGAGTTCATTAGCCATCTGCGTCAAAATCTTATCCTCATCCTTTATACCGACCCATATCACGCGAGGCGGATTTCCAAAAGAGCCAACGCTCTCTAATTCGACATGAAAATGCTCGTACTTTTGAGCCACCCTTTCGGCAGTATCGCAAACTTCCAAAACGTCTTTGTCAGCGACATCGCCAAGAAACTTCAAGGTAAGATGCACCGCATCGGGTTTGACCCACTTCATCTCACCGCTGCGAGCGTCGATGTTATCTTTGAGCTGCTCGATTAGATACTTCAGCTCATCTTTTACGTGCTGGTCGATTTCAACTGCAATAAAAGTTCGCATAGTCAAACCTTCGAAAATTTCTCAATCGTTATATCGATTCGTTTCAGCGTCCTTTCCATCGTCAGCATTTCGATGGATACGAATATCGTCGGACTTACAGTACATCCGCAAATCGCGACCCGCAAAGGCTGAGCGATCTTACCGAGCCCCACGCCCTTTTCCTCTGCCAGTCCGCGAAGAAGATTTTCAAGCGATTCCTCATTTACATCGTCCATCGCCGCCAGTTTCGGCCGAAGTTCAGCCAGCATTTTCAAGCCCTGCTTATCATTTTTCAGCAGCACCTTTTCCACGTCTTTATCGTCATACTCGATATCGCTATCATCCATGAACAAAAAGCGGCATTTCTTCTCAATTTCCTCAAGCGTCCGTGCGCCCTGATTAGTCTCGAGCAGCTTTAAAAGCGTCTCATCGTCGCCCTGAATAACCGGCGAATTGACGGCTTTTAAATAATGTTCAAAATGCGACAGCAAATGGTCATTCGAAATTCGGCGAATGTGTTCGGTATTGAACGCCAGCAGTTTCTTGCGGTCGAAAAACGAGTTGGACTTGTTGAGCCGATTGACATCAAAAGCTTCGATCAGTTCATCAACGCTCATTATCTCTCGGTCATCGCCGGGGTTCCAGCCCAGAAGCGCAGTAAAATTGACCATCGTCTCGGGCAGATAGCCGTTTTTGAAAAAGTCCACCACGTTAATTTCCGGCAGGCGGATACCCATATAATCAGCCATCGCATCGACCGCGGGCATATCGGGCACGAACTTTTTATCGATAAAATCCTGAACCTGCTCGGTTGACAGCCCTGCTGCTTTTGCGAGTGCCTCGATATCGAAATTGCCTTTTTTGCTGGCAAGTGCAAGCTGTAGGGTTTTCGGCCTTTCACGCTTGGAAAGTTTGCCGCCGCCCTCACTGACAGTAACTGACATGTGAGCGTAAGTGGGAATTCTAAAGCCCAGCGCCTTTTGCAGCACCTGGTGATACGGCGTGTTCATCAGATGTTCCTGCCCGCGAAGAATATGTGTGACCCCCATCAGCTCATCATCGATAACCACCGCCATGTGATACGTCGGAAAACCATCGGATTTCTGAATGATAAAATCGCCCAGATCGGACGAGTTAAATTTTACCTGCCCGCGGACAATGTCATCGACGATTATCTCCTCATTTTCGGGCATTGCCAGCCGAACGGTAACCGGCTTGCCCTCGGCAATAGCTTTTTGGGCATCGGCGGGAGTGGGCAGAATTTCCGGCTGGCGGTAAATGAAACCTTTTTTGGCCTTTTCAGCTTCGTCGCGCATGGTCTGGAGCTGCTCGGCAGTATCAAAACAGTAATACGCTTTGCCCTCTTCGAGCAGCTGCTTGATATATTTGTCATAGATATCGCGCCGCTGGGACTGATGATATGGGCCATTCGGTCCGCCGACTTCAGGTCCCTCATCCCAGTTTAGCCCAAGCCATTTAAGATCGTTTATCACCTGCGCTGTCGCCGTGGGCGTGTTGCGTTTTGTGTCGGTATCTTCGATGCGGACAATGAACTTGCCGCCGGTTTTCCTCGCCAGCAGCCAGTTAAAAAGTGCCGTCCTGGCACCGCCGATGTGAAGATATCCTGTGGGTGATGGCGCAAATCTTGTAACTATCATTACTTACAACTCCAATAAACATAAGAACTTAAAAATAAAACAATAACTGCAAAATGTTGTTAAGTCAAATGATAAGTTTTTTAGAAAAAATACAAAAAATTCCTTTTTTTTTGGAAAAAGTTTAGATATAATTAAACTTTATAAGCTCGGATGCCGAATAACATAATGGATTTATAGATGGATAAATGTGGCGGAAATA
>CAZITB010000042.1:0-14487 GCA_964542055.1 uncultured Candidatus Kuenenia sp. | reverse complement strand
TGGCCAACACATATGCATTTGGGAAGAAATTCGGGAAATAAGAAATTTATAATTGCTCAAGGTAGTTGGGGAACAATTGAATGCGCATTAACTTCAAAAGGAAAGTCCAAAATACACAATGATTTAGAAAAATTAAGAGAAAAAGATTTTACTAGTTATGCAAGAATACTAACTTTATTAAAAAGCTTTGCTCAGAGAGGAAAAATTATTGATAAAACAAAGTTTAAACAACTTAAAAATGGCATTTATGAATTCAAAAGACATCCTTATCGGATAGGTTGTTTCTTAGCACCAAAAAAATGTATTTTAACGCATATTTTTGACAAAAAAAGTGATAGTTCAAAAGCTTATGTTCAAAAACAAATTGACAAAGCTGAAAGCATAAAACAACAACATTTAAAATTTGAAAAGTAAAGGGGAAATAAAATGGAAGGAATGGAGAGTAATTTGTTTACAGAAAATGAAGAAAAAATAATGCAGCAAGAATGGCTGATTTTAGAAATAACTGAACAAATTTGTGCTTTGATGGAAGAAAAAGGTATTAATAAGGCAGAATTGGCAAAAAAATTAGGCAAAAGTAAGGGTTATGTAACTCAATTACTCGATGGTCGCGCAAATATGACTTTACGGACAGTCTCTGATGTATTTTTTGTTTTAAACAGCAGCTTGATGGTTGACACGAAACCTTTGGGTTATCATGTAAGCCCTAAATTTTCAAACAATTTTGTAGTTTCAAATTTTCAATTTTCGAAATCCACCGTTCAAAAAACTAAAACAGATAACAAGTTTAGAATGGCTAGTTAAATGGCAAAAAAAACGACCAAAAAAAAGAAATTAGACGATTTTGAATTAGCAGTACAAGTTTCTGATTTTGTAGAATTTGAAGACATTAAACTTGTAAGTAGTGAATGTAAGCAAACCCCAGAAGCTGCCTCCGGGAAACATGTTCTTAATTTAGATTGTGATGTAGAAACAGAATTCGACGAAAAAAATAATATGATATTGGTTTTCCCCAAATTTTCTCTTACAGCCATAAAAGAAAACAATGAAGGTGTTTCTGATTTGAGCATTCTGGCTCAATTTATATTACTGTATAAATTAAAAGAAGATACCAAGTTAACCAAAAAGAATTTCGAAGCTTTCGGCAAAATAAATGGTGTTTATAACGCTTGGCCATATTGGAGAGAGTTTGTTCAAAATACAGCGTCAAGAATGGGACTTCCCTCTTTAGTTGTGCCGGTATTTAGATTAGCCAAATCTAACACTGGACAAAAGAAAACAAGCAAATCAAACTAGATTTGTTACTGATAATGAATTTAGCTCAAGAGCCAATATTTATTATTGGCTCTTTTTTGTAAATTGACAGTTGCAAACAGTACCTTATAATTGGATTTATTAATATCTTGAAATAAGAGGTTTAACGTGGCTCAGACAGACAATTTAAATGAAACAAATGACAAACCCAGGCTCGATTTTATCCGACAGATCGTTGCCGATGACCTTGAATCGGGCAAAGTCAAGCAGGTCATTACCCGCTTCCCGCCCGAACCCAACGGCTACCTGCACATCGGCCACGCCAAAAGCATCTGTCTCAATTTCGGCATCGCCTCCGAATATAACGGAAAGTGCAACCTGAGGTTCGACGATACCAACCCCACAAAAGAAGAAGAGGAATACGTAAATTCCATAACCGAAGACGTAAAATGGCTTGGCTGGGACTGGCCCGGCGATCCGCTGTTCGCATCGGACTACTTTGACCAGTTCTACGATTGGGCCATAAAACTCATAAATGACGGAAAAGCATACGTTTGCGACCTGACAGGCGAACAGATTCGCCAATACCGCGGCACCTTGACCGAACCGGGCAAAAACTGCCCCGGCCGCGACCGCAGCATCGAAGAAAACCTCGACCTGTTCGAACGCATGAAAAACGGCGAATTCCCCGACGGCTCAAAAACCCTCCGTGCAAAAATCGATATGTCGCACCCCAACATTAATATGCGCGACCCGGTAATGTACCGCATACTCCACGCCCACCACCACCGCCAGGGCGACAAATGGTGCATTTACCCGATGTACGACTGGGCACACGGTCAGGAAGACTCGATCGAAAAGATCACCCACTCGATCTGCACGCTGGAATTCGAAAATCACCGCCCGCTTTACGACTGGTTCCACGAACAACTCGACATTTTCCCATCACGCCAGATCGAATTTGCCCGTCTCAACATCACCTATACCGTCATGAGCAAGCGAAAACTGCTGACACTGGTCCGCGACAAACACGTCAGCGGATGGGACGACCCGCGGATGCCAACCATAAGCGGAATGCGCAGAAGAGGTTACAGCCCGTCGGCTATCCGCGATTTCTGCAAAACCATCGGTGTAAACAAATTCAACTCCACCGTACAGGTCGAACTGCTCGAACATTGCTTGCGAAAAGACTTAAACGCCACCAGCAGCCGTGTAATGGCGGTTTTGAACCCGCTTAAAGTGGTAATCACCAACTACCCCGAGGATCAAATGGACCAGCTTGACGCAATAAACAACCCCGAAGACGAGTCAGCCGGAACTCGTAAGGTGCCCTTTGGCAAAGAGTTATATATCGAACGGGATGACTTTATGGAAGAGCCGCCCAAAAAATTCTTCCGCCTGGCACCGGGCCGTGAAGTTCGCCTGAGATACGCGTATTTCATCAAGTGCGAAGAAGTTATCAAAGATGAAAACGGCGAAATAATAGAGCTTCGATGCACCTATGACCCCGAAACCCGCGGCGGAGATGCCCCGGACGGCCGAAAGGTTAAAGCGACTCTGCACTGGGTATCGGCTCAGCATGCATTTGATGCCGAGGTTCGCCTATATGAACACCTGTTCACGTGTGAAAATCCGTATGACCATGAAGAAGGTCAGGATTTTACCGCGAATTTGAACCCGGATTCCTTGAATATCGTCAAAGGCTGTAAGGTCGAACCGGTTTTAAAGGATGCCAAGCCGCTGGATAGGGTACAGTTCGAGAGAATCGGTTATTTCTGCGTTGACCCCGATAGCAACACTGAAAACGCCCTTGTTTTCAACCGAACGGTCGGCCTGCGAGATACCTGGGCCAAAATACAGAAACAAAAATAAAATGGTAGAACCCAAAGCTCAAAATAATAACAAAAGCAGGTACCGATATCATTGATATCACGCAAAAAGGAATTTAAATGAAACTGCCTTTTACAAAATACGGTTTACCAGAAGTGGTCATTTACCCGCTCGCTGTGGTCATAATGATGATAATCGCTTTCCTCATGCGCCGCCTCGTACGGCCCGACTGGTCATACCTCGTAGTAGAAGCCATCCTGCTTATCGTCCTGATATGGTGTCTCTCGTTTTTCCGCGACCCCAATCGCCCAATAGTAAAAGACCCATCCCTGCTGCTCTCGCCAGCTGATGGAACCGTCTCCGATGTCGAAATCCTCAAAACATCCGAACATTTCAATCAGCCGGTTGTCAGGATCGGCATTTTCCTATCAATCTTCAACGTCCACATCAACCGCATCCCCTGCAACGCCAAAATAGAAAAAATAACCTATCGCCCCGGAAAGTTCAAAAATGCCCTGAACCCCAAGTCATCAAGGGTTAACGAATCCAACGATATCTTTATGAACCGCATGAACCAGCCAACCGACAAAATGCTCGTCCGACAGATTAGCGGAGCCATCGCCAAAAGAATCGTCTGCGATGCAGCGCCCGGCGACGAATTTGATGGCGGTAAAATCTTCGGCATGATAAAATTCGGCTCAAGAACAGAACTCTGGATACCCGAAAGGGAAAATTTGAAAACACTAGTCCGAAAAGGCGACAAAGTAAAAGCCGGACTGACAATTTTGGCAAAGTACGAAAATGAATGAAAAAAACAACAAATCTGCCCCAAAAACAAGCGGGCAAAGAACCCGGCTAAACTACATCGCCGTTTTGCCCTCACTGGTAACACTGATAAACGGCCTTCTCGGTTTCGCCTCACTCGGTTTCGCAGCAAAGGGCCTTATCGAAATTGAACGGGTTATGGCACTAAAATATTTCGCCATAAGCGGCTACCTCATCTTCTTTGCCATGATCGCAGACATGCTCGATGGCAAACTCGCTCGCATGTCCCATTCAACCTCCGATTTCGGCGGACAGCTCGACAGCCTTTGCGATATGATCAGCTTCGGAATAGCACCTGCATTTTTAATGCTAAAAATCCTCAATTACAATATGATGGAAATCGACATCAATCCTGCACTCCATTCATTTATCGAAAGATTCATCTGGCTCTCCGCCGGAGTTTACGTAGCCTGTGCCGCGATAAGGCTCGCCCGTTTCAACGTCGAAAACGAAGAGGAAGAATCCGCACACATGATTTTCATGGGCCTGCCCAGCCCCGCAGCCGCAGGAATCATCGCCTCACTGGCGGTCTTTTACTATTTCCTGCCCGATATCGCCGAACAGAAAACATGGTTTTTCTGGACTACTGAAAAAATAATCGTTACCCTGTTGCCGTTTCTCTGTCTTTTAGCCGGAATTCTAATGATCGGCAGAACCCGCTACCCCCACGTTGTAAACCACTACCTAAAAGGAAAAAAACCGTTTACTTACCTTATTTACGTCCTCAGCTACCTCGGCCTGCTGGCATGGAACCACCAGCTTGTACTGGTCATCAGCTTTTTGGCATTTGCCATTTCCGGGCTGGTCAGAAGGATATATTTTAAATTCTCTTCCAAAACAGACCCCCTCGAATACGCCGATCAACCCCAGATTGACACTACTCTAAACTAAAAAGCGATCTCAAAATCACTGCTGTATTTATCATTAACCGGAACCTTATTCACCCTGCGGTCCCTTATATAACCACCAAAAGTCTCCCCGATATCATCCAGACACTGGTCAATATCCTCGCCAGGCCCCTGCAAAAGCATCTCTACCGACCCGTCAGGCATATTTTTCACATAACCAGCCAGTTCATAACGGTTCGCTATCCGCTGAGCTGTGTACCTGAAACCAACTCCCTGAACTCTGCCCGAAAAATTTACAGTTTTTGCAATGTCATTCATAAATCTTATCCTTGTTATTGAACTGCTTTTACAATATATTATAGGCAAATTAAGGAAAATTTCAAAAACAAACAATATATATGGCTATTTCCGTATCCAGATACATTTTTTGCTCGAAAAAAGGCCAAAAACTACAGCTGGCTGCCTCCATCGATGTCTCCACTTCAGAGAAAAAACAGCTGCAAAGTTTTAATTTCGACCAAATAGATCACGACTACCTCCAGAGCCTATGGCCCAAACCAGCCTACGCGCTTACCCGGCTAACTTCCAACAGGTTCGCCGTCATCAGACTATTGCCGCCCCAGCCAAACTACCCCGTAAATTCCGATTACTTTTGCTTTGCCGTACTGATAAAACCTTCCGACTGGCTAAAACAGCTAAACTGCGATATCGAACCGATACTCTTTGCCAAGGACCTCTGGAACTGGACAGGCCAAAACACCCTCGAACCACTATCGGTCAAACAAGCCGCGCCGCCGCTTTTCGGACCCGACGACCAGACCCGCCAGTATGCCCTTTACCTGCTTGCACATCTCGAAGCCAATTGGCAAAATCCCGATTTCCAGATTATAATCGACGAAAAATTCGCAGATTACCAGCTTTTCAGATGGCTAAACCTAATCCTGCCCTCCCAACAGAGAACCGATTTCAGCTATATCTCACGAGCCAACACCGCAAATCTGCCCTTTAAGATCATCTCACTTTCAAAAGATTCTTCCCTGCCTCCGCTTACTGAAAACGCACTCATCTGGACGCCGAAAACCAAAAACCCCTCAAACAAACCATACACCGACTACATCGAAAGTCTCTGGCAAAAAGGCAAGCTCCCGCCGCTTTCACTTATCAAAAACTACACCGATTTCCAAAACACTCAGAAAATCCAACCGTCTTCTCAGACTGACCAGTCCATAAACTCCATAAACGCCCGCGAAAAAATTCTGACCTACATCGCCCAGCATCCCGTAAAAACACCACGCAAATACCGCTTCCAGAATAGCTTTGAGTCCCAATCGATCAAAAATAAAAATATAATACTCGCTGCCGCAGCCCTGGTCCTTATTGCAATCGCCATTTACGCTGGAATCTGGACCAAAAACAAGATTTACATCTACAAGTTTAATCGCGATACCGCAGCATTCCTTGAACAATATCCGCTGCCGATGGTCTTTCAGGGCCAGCTTCCCCTCGAACCGATACTCACGCAAAACCGCCAGATTTTCCAGCAGATAGAACATTTCGCAAAATCAACAAAAACCGACCAGCTCAAAAGCGCCTCCACAAAACTGGCCCGCTGGCATGACCAGGCAATCGCCGCACAAAATCAGCAAACCCAAATCGATTCACTCTCCAAACAGATCGAAAATTTCGGCATGAGAATTTACTCTTTCGAGTATCCACCGCCCCAGATTCTCCAAAAAATCGACAGCTTCTACAATAATCTGAAGGAAATCCAGAAAAACTGCGTCCTTCCAAGCACCGAAACTATCAACCTGCTCCAATCGAAAATACAGGAACTGGAAAAATTCAACACCTCGATAGATAACATTTTAAACTCGCTTGCCGAAAAAACCCAAAACCTCCAGGCAACCCTCGACCAGCTGTCCCGACCCCAATATTACTCCCTGCCTTTAAACCGGAAATATCAGGAACTTGCCCAAAAAATAGAATATTTCCAGAGCGACAAAGACCTCTCAAATGCCGTCAACTCACCCCGAAAAAAAGACGCAAAAAAAGCCGCCGACATCCTCGACCAGCTCTCAAATATCCAGCAGATAACCCAAAACCAGCTTAAAGCACTCGATTCATACCTGGTAAACGCCCGCAACTTCATCGACAGCTTCAATATTCAATACCACCTTAGCATCTCCAACCCCCGCGAAAAACTCCCCCAGCGGATAAAACAGCTAAATCTCATGCTCGAATCGGTAAAAAGATTCTGGCCTGCCTGCGACCAGCTGCCCGATCTCAACCAAAAATTCGACAACATCATTAAACTCGATTCGCTAAACAGCTATTTCGACCAGCTTGAAGATATAAGACAGAAAATATCCATCTCAATTTTGACGCAGGATGACATCGACCAGTACAGGAAAAAACTTACCGAAATTGAGCAGGAAATTGATAAACTTGATCCAGACTTTGATGTCATAATTGAAACTGGTGATAAAATTAAATCTCAGATTTACACCATCGAAAATGAACTGGATTTAGCCGGGCAAAAACTAAAAACCGCTGAAATGGAACCGGCAGAACCTAATCAGGCACTGCCGATAATCGAACCGAACGACGTAAATGAATTTTGAGGGTTTTTACCGGACCCGGGTGCGAATAAAAAATAAAATTTTCAAGTTTTTTTTAAACAGCGTCTC
Source organism: uncultured Candidatus Kuenenia sp. (assembly GCA_964542055.1). Lineage (GTDB taxonomy): Bacteria > Planctomycetota > Phycisphaerae > Sedimentisphaerales > CAMDDF01 > CAZITB01. The sequence goes on along the minus strand of CAZITB010000042.1, from coordinate 7,043 downwards.
TACTTTGCCGATGATTAAGTATTAAAGTAGATTATTATTTTTGGAGAACAAACCGTGGGCATTCAGAATTGGTCAGAAAACATTATTTTGGTTAATCTCGCTCCCGAACCACAAATGAGCGAAGAACTCAAAACAGTAACAGAAATACTCCGCGAAAGAACCGAAAACGATCTGGTTATAGACTTTTCGAAAGTAGAAATCATAACTTCATCTAATCTTGCCAAACTTTTAAAACTTCGTAAATTGCTAGTAGAATCCGGAAGAAAAATGGTTCTTTGCGGCGTAAGCGTAAGAACAAAAGCGATCTTCCTGGTAACCGGCCTCGAAAGCGTATTTGAATTCGTTGACGATCAGTTCGTCGCTCTCGCCGGTCTCCAGATTGAAGTCCGCTAAGCAAAAACAAAACGCGCATATGAACGAAACCGATCTCAAAAAAGCCGAGAAGATCATAGGCTATGAATTTAAGGATATTTCGCTTTTAAAAAAATCCTTGATGCACGCCTCACAAACATCCTCACGAATCGACAGCAATGAAAGACTCGAATTCCTCGGCGACGCAGTTCTCGATTTAGTAATCTGCCAAAGACTATACGAAAAATTCCCCGATTATCTTGAAGGTGACCTGACCAAAATAAAAAGTATGCTCGTCTCCAGGCGAACCTGCGGTAAAATCGCCGCCGAAATGAGACTCGACCAGTGCCTCAACGTCGGCAGGGGCATAGCGAAAAGCAGGTCGATGACCGGCTCAATCCTTGCAGGTGCCCTCGAATCGATCATCGCAGCGGTATATCTCGACGGCGGCCTGAAAACAGCCGAAGACTTTATTCTCGGCCTCTTTAACATACTCATAGAAAAAGCAGACGCCGAACAGCACCAGGAAAATTTCAAATCACTTCTCCAGCAATTCGCCCAGCAGGAAGAAAAAACCACACCCGTTTACGAACTCCTCGATGAAAAAGGCCCCGACCACGACAAATGCTTCGAATGTGCAGTGAACATCTCGGGCAAACGTTACAGAAGCGCATGGGGAAACAACAAAAAAGAAGCAGAACAGCTCGCCGCTTACAACGCTCTTTGCGAGCTTGGAGTATTAAAAGAAGACGGCGAAGAAAAACCCGACATCCACCTGCTCTAGGTGAACACCGCTACAACTGCCCACAAAACAATCGCGATCAAGATCATAAAACCGATTATCGTTGCAGACAAAGTCGCCGATTCCTTGACAAAATTCAAATTTGTCACCTTATTAACTTTGGTAGCCTTGTAAACCGTCGATATTATTATCGTCAGCGGCAAAAACCACAAAAATACCGTCCAGTTATTTTCCATATCCAGCGGTTGAGTAAATATACCCGCCAACATACAACCCAGATCAATCATTTATCCCCCTCCGATTCTTTCTTAACACCTTTCAAGCTCGCAAGATAAACCGCATTCACAATACAAAGCAGATTCAGCATTCCAGCCATACTCGTATATATTTGCCCGATCTCATTAGGTTTGCCGAAACTCGAAATCTCATTGCGAACTGTTATCCCGCCCAGAAATTTCACAACCGGCGAAACCATCATCTGCGGAATATACCAAAGCCGCTCAGCTATCGGATTAATCACCCCGATAGAGCCGACGTAAATACCCAGCACAAACGCAAGCGTAACCCCCGCGAATATCACCGCCGCTTTGGCCTTTTCACCTATCACAAGGTGGCCGCCGCCGGGAATTATCCACCCAGCCAAGCCAACCAGCACCATATAAATGGAATTATCCAACTGCGATTTATTATCTTTCATCAGTTCTCGTTCGAATCATTAGTTTCAGTAACTTCGTTAACATCATTTATATCCGCTGGCTCTTGTTTTACAAGAAGTTTATAATTCATCCGTTCCTTCAAATTATCCGGCATCAAATAATAAAGCGAACATATCTCCATAGACCGCTCATCGAGAACCATCGACATCTGCATTTTCGCCTGCTCATAATCAGTAACATTCAAACGGTCAATACTAACATCCTTAATCACGTAAACTCCCCCGTCAGGCTTAACTTCAATAACCGCCGGCAAATTCGCATCCGCCAAACCATAAATCTCATCAAGCAGCTTCTTTACATTCTCCGTTTGCTTAACATACGAACTTGAAAAACTCTGGCCCTGCGAAAGCGCCTTTGTCATCTCAATATCCATCTGAGTTATCCTGCTGCGGTCTTGCATTTCCACAATCTCCAGCTTCGCAGCGTTCGCATCATTGACATCCGCACCGACAATCTGCTCATTGAACTTTTCTATCTGAGCTTTCCAGTCGCCCCCTTCTACCGCTTTTGCAAACTGATCCGCTTTTTCAGCAGCTATATCGAACGCCCTGGCCAGCTTGATATTTTCCACAACCTTTTCCCTGATGCTAAACTCTATAGGCTCAGCGTTTTCTTTATAAGGAACATTCACATCAATAACCGTATCAAGACTCTGAGGCGATCTTGCCTTTTCAGCCCCAACTATCCTGACCAGCCCGACCTTACCACCGTCTCCGCTGCGAAGCATTCCAATACTTTCATAAAAATCAGGCTTTTGAAAACCATAAAGTTCCACATCAGACAAAGCATCTATCGAAAACAGCAGCCTTATCAACCCAATCGTCGCCTTTTGATTTTCAACCAGCGCCATATTTCCTAATACACTTGCCCCTGCCAGATTAGTCGCAGAAACATAAGATGTTGTCCCAGCCTCTATATCGACATTGAACTTTTCCTCTGCCATCTTCGCAATCGATTTATAACTCTCGGCCTGCTCTTTCAACTGCTCCGGGCTTGCCTTTTCTCGGTTAACATTCTCAAATGAAGCTGCTGCCGTATCTTTAATAGCGTTGATTATCTCCTGAGCTTTGGCCTGAATTTTATTCTGCCTCAACTGCTGTTCAATAACATTGACAACCTGGCTGTAACGCAGCGTCTCAGTTACTATCGGCGAGTTCGGATCATCAGGATTCTGTCGAACCTGTCGTTTCATCTGATCGAGATTCCTCTGATAAAACTGCTCAGTTTCCTCTTCAGTTACCTGAACCTGCTCCTCGATCTGCTCCAGATCAAGCAACGCATACTCAAGTTTAACCCTCTCTGGCAGCATATACCCAAAACCAAAAGGATTATCTTCGCTAACACTGCCCGGCTTTACATCTTTATACTTTGCAAAATGCTCTTTTATCTCTTGCTCAGTCGGATCTTTAACCTCATCAACGAACATATCCGCAGAGAACCGCACAAATTCGTAATCGAATGTCTCACGCTCGCTGCTGATAACATTCTGAACCTGTGAAATTGTAGTATTATCACCGCCGCACATATACGAAATGAGCATCCTTACAGCACTGAAATCCGCCAAAGCTCCGTAAACTTCCTCGGTCGCCAGATTCGTATTCCTCGCCAGCACCGAAACTCTTCCAGCCAGCCCTGCCTTGTCGATCATCTCCTCGGCCTGCTCAGGCAGTACCGTTATCCCGTACTTATCCGCCTCGGCTTTCAAAAGTATCCAGTTCAACGTAGGGTTGACACTGGACTGGTTGAAAAACTTGTCGATCATTTCCTCGGAAAATCCCAGCTGTTTCTGGCGAGCCAAAGCCTTGACCGTCTGGTTCAAATTTAAATTGCTAGAAACTTCAGGATACAGCATCTGGTGCAGCAAAAGCCATCCAACATTACGCTGTGTTATCTGTCCTCTTTGGGGGTCTCTCGCCAAAAGCACATCACTGACACCTAACGCCGCAAGCACATTCAGTTCCGCCTCCGCCACATTCTGCGAAAGTACGCTAACTGTCCCGCCCTCAAATTCAATAAACGGCTTCTCAGGATTATTACCCATTCTGCTTGCCAGCTGCTGCAGCGCCGCACCAAGCACAAACGAGATCATGATCAACACAACTACAACTGCCATTACCTTGCGATTATTTTTTCGTAACCATTTAACCAGATTCATCCAATCATCTCCGGAAAAAACTCTGTTCCTGTTAAAATTCCATTAAACGAGTCAGTATAAAGAATTTACATCATTTTGCAAGTAAATTTAGCATTAGAGTACCGCGAAACAAAAAAAACCGGACCCCAAAAGAAAACAATTGAAATATTTACTTTTTAATTGCTGTAAATAAACCGAATTTCTGGTCATGAAATTGAATATCAGTAAAAAATTTGCCAAGCAAAAACTCGATCTCCTCACGTGAAAACTCGTATATATGGGCATAATTGGAGGTATTAGTGCCTTTGCCTGTGATTGGAGTGGCAAGTATGAACATCCCGCCAGGCTTTAAAACCCTCGAAATATCTCGTAAGCTGCGGATAAACTGAACCGGCATCAAATGCTCTGCAACATCCGACATAGTTACTTTCGTAAAGGTCATATCTTCATAGCCAAGACCTGTGCAATGGCTTTGAATAAACTCAATTTCCCGATAACGCTCGCTGGCTTTTGCTACCGCCTGGGCAGAATAATCACAGGCACAAACTTTTTTTGCCTTTTTAGCATAAATCGACGAAAGTATCCCTTCACCGCAGCCGACATCGAGAACAATATCATCTTCATCGATAAAATGGCAGATCAAACGTCCTCGGGTCTGGATATGGTTTTCGATATCATCGGGCAATTGATCGTGAAACGGTCTTTCAACCATATGGAAATCCCATTTGCCTTCGTAACGGTTCCTGATTACCTGCGCAGGATTGCCCATGACGATACTTGCCATTGGTACCGAATCGGTAAGGTAAGAATTACCTCCAATAACCGAACCTTTGCCGATATTGACATCATCACAAATCACGCAATTTGGCCCGATTATGTTATCCCCCATCAGGTAAACACCTTTTGCATGGATGGGCTGTTTGGTTATCGGCACTTCGAAAGTATCAAAGCTCCGACAATAAGAATAGATACTGCACCTTTCGCCAATGACACTATCATTATTAATGTATATTCCCCCATCGCCGTGCAAAATCGAATAAGGGTGTATTTCGCAATTGTCCCCGATAACGATTTCACCGCCGTTACAGTAAAAAATCACTCCTTTATGTATCTTGCAATTTGTCCCTATATGCAGCCGCTCTGGATTATCAATTGAAACGCTTGGATCGATAAAGGAATTTTCCCCGATGTTTGGCAAAACCATTTTTTCTGAATTTTGACCCTCTGTAAAGCATCCTTGCATGGCAGGCTCCTGAATTTAATTTATGATATTATATATATCTGATAGAGGAATGCAAGTTTTTATGGGACTTTGTCAGCTAAGCAGTTTCCGCAACACCGCAGTTATCGTCTTAGGTTCAAAATAATTTTTCTCGAGCCGCAAATGCACCGTTTTAGGATCAGGTATCCGCACCTTACCCGGCGCCCGCGCAAAAAGCGTCCCCGCCGACTGATGCTCCTTAAAAGTAAAAATAATATCCGGCTGGGCCGCCACGATGCTGGTAATCCCGATTTTTGACGCCTTAACCCGTATCTGGGCCGTATCGAGCATCATTTCCACCTCATCGGGTATCTTTCCGAACATATCCTCGATATCCCCGCGCACCCGCTTAATGTCCTTATCGCCGCGAACATCTGCAATTTTATGATAAACGCTCATCCTCTGGCGATCCGACGGTATATAGCTTTTCGGAATATACATCGAAAATCCAAGATCAACCACCGTCCTGGGCCCTTCCTCGACCGGCTCAGCTCGCAGTTTTTTTACCGCTTTACTGAGCAACTGGCAATACATCTCGTATCCGACCGCCTGAATATGCCCTGACTGCTGGGGCCCCAGAATATTGCCCGCTCCGCGAATCTCTAAATCCCTAAGCGCAATCCGAAATCCCGCACCAAGCTCCGAATATTCCTCGATCGCCTTTAATCTCTTGGCCGCAACCGGGTTTATCGACCTGGCCCGCGGCAAAAGCATATACGCATACGCCCGGTGCTTATACCTTCCAACCCTGCCACGCAGCTGATGCAGCTCCGCCAGCCCGAACCGATCCGCCTCATTTACAAAAATCGTATTAGCGTTGGGAATATCCAGCCCCGACTCGATTATCGTCGTACAAACCAGAACATCAGTTTCCCCACTGATGAATTTAAGCATCGCCCGCTCCAGCTGAGCCTTAGTCATCTGCCCGTGAGCAATGTCAAACCTCGCCTCCGGCACAATCTTGCCCAGCTCGAACGCCATTTTTTCTATCGACTGCACCCGGTTATGCAGAAAAAACGCCTGCCCCTGCCGGTTCAGCTCTCTGTTTACCGCCTTGCGGATCGATTCCTCGGTAAAACGGCAAACCGACGTAACGATACTTCTCCTGTCAAGCGGCGGCGTCGTCAGAGATGAAATATCACGCAATCCCAAAAGCGACATATGCAGCGTCCGCGGTATCGGCGTCGCCGTCATCGTCAAAATATCAACATTGGCCCGCATCCTCTTTAGCCGCTCCTTATGCTCAACCCCGAAACGCTGTTCCTCATCGATTATCACCAGCCCCAGATCCTTAAACTCCACATCCTTGCTCAGCAGCCGATGTGTACCGATAAGCACATCGATCTTACCCTTTTTAAGCTCACCTAGTATCTGCTTTATCTCTTTAACCGTCCGAAAACGGTTAACCGTCTCCACCGTAACCGGAAAATCCGCGAACCTTTCTGCAAAACTCTTGCCATGCTGAACGCACAAAACCGTCGTCGGCACCAGAACCGCCACCTGCTTACCGCCCTCGACCGCCTTAAACGCCGCCCGCATCGCAAGCTCCGTCTTGCCGTATCCAACATCACCGCACAACAGCCTGTCCATCGGTACCGCCGTTTTCATATCATCCTTAATCTGCTCGATGCACATAAGCTGATCGGGCGTCTCCTGGTAAATAAACGACTCCTCAAACTCATTCTGCCAAGTACTGTCCTGGCCATACTTTATCCCGCCCATCGCCTGACGACGAGCCTGAATCTCCAAAAGCTCACTGGCCAGATCCGTCACTGACTGGGCAACTTTTTCCTTCTGCCTTGCCCAGACCTTACTCCCGATCTTGCTCAGCTTCGGCCT
>CAZITB010000041.1:0-21026 GCA_964542055.1 uncultured Candidatus Kuenenia sp. | reverse complement strand
TTGCTTTCGTCCGGGACAACCCCGATAAGATGCTGGGCTGCTCTGTGTTTTCGAGTACAATCCATCCCGCCAATACGGATAGTTCCGTTATCAGGCCTTGCCAAACCCGTCAGCATATTGATAGTGGTAGTCTTGCCTGCCCCATTGGGTCCCAGAAAACCGAATAACTCACCGGGTTCAATTGCAAAAGAAACGTCGTCAACAGCCGCAGTACCGTTAAATTTTTTGGCCAAGTTTTTAACTTCAATTATGTCTTTATAATCATTCATCTTTATATCACCAAGATTTTCAATTTATCCATTTTTAGAGAAAAGCAGGGCCGCAAATCCCACCTGCTCAAAAATTCCCGGTTCGATATTGATACAATCCTGCGGCAGTTCATCGGGCCTACAGAAAAGTGTACAGGCAGACTTTTTAATCTTGAAGCCGGATTTATTTCCAATGTCAATGGTATTTTCAATTGTCAGAAAGTGGGCATGGCTGTAAATGGGATGGCCCTGTTTTTTCTTTTCCTGATAAGATTTTCCCCATGGACTTTCAGCAGGGATAAGGCCGATGAGAAGTTGGCCATTATCCTTCAAAATTCTATGGCACTGAGTCAGGGCTTTTTTGGGAGAGTCGATAAAACAAAGTGTAAAAGCCATAAGGATGCCGTCAAAGCTTTTTGCTTCAAATGGGAGGTCATCGGCACTTCCCAGATAAGTTGTAATTCCTCGCGAAGCTGCTAACTCAAGCATGGCGGACGAGGTGTCAATACCTTCCTTAATTCCCATTCGGCAGGCAAACCGTCCGGTTCCTACGCCCACTTCAAGCCAACGCCCTTGACAGGTTGGGCAAACCTTTTGCAGACATTCCAATTCTGCCTCAAAAATCTGTTTGCCTTTCTTGGTGTCATACCAGTTATCGTATGATGGGGCTAAAGTATCAAAAGGTTGCTGCAATTAAGTATCTCCGGTTATATCAATGCGTATATTCTAAAATTTTTATATCAGGTCCGACTTTCTTGATGATTGCATCACGCATATTTGCGTAATGAGGGCAGGGGTAACCGATCGGGTTTCCTTTTGAGATGCAGGATGCAAAAACAATAACTTCAGCACCTCTGTCAACCATCAATTGAGCACGAGCTATCGCCTTTTTGCCAGGACAACCGCCGCAGGAAACGAATCCGACAACTTCGACCGGCCCAGTCTCTTCAAATGCGAGCTTGCCTTCTCTGGCTACTTTAAAATCAGTAGTTCCGCCGCACATATCTTCAGTCTGCTGACAACGAATAATTCCAGCTTTCTTCATTAAATCTTTTCCTTTCCACAAAGATTTGTTGCTTATAATAAAAGCTCATATACATGAGTTACGTTTATCCTGTTTCTTTTTATCATTTCCAGACTCATCATCTGGAGAACCATAGAACCTGTCCCGCCACCATAAAAACCGGCCCCAGCTGTTATCAAGATTGTATTTACTATCATTTGGAATACCCGGCCATGAGTTTATCTCTTTGAGAATATCATCACACGGCTTGTCAAATGCCAAAAGTTCATAGGCACACTTTATCAGCGTAAATTTTTTATTGGCCTCAGGGGTATTATCATTATGATCCGGATGATATTTGACAGCTGCTCGGCGATAGGCCTTTTTAAGCTGTTCAGTGTCTGCATTTTCTTCAACATCAAGGATTCTGCGCGCTGCTTTTCGAGCCTGGATGTCCCGGTTTATATTGTCCATAAAATTCATGTCATGTTTCATTTTGAAGCAGCCTTTAGCTCAAGTATCGTACCAACGTCGGCCTGCCAATCCTGCAGTACATCTTCATTTAAACAGTAATGAACGAAGTACCCTCGTTTTTCGGATATGACTAAACCGACAGACCTCAATATCCGTAAATGCTGTGATACCGCTCCCGGGGTAATGCCCAATCGCTTTGATAAAGCTCCCACACATAAGCATTTTTCGCTGAGCAGACGGATTATCTTTATCCGAGTATCCACTCCGAGAACTTTGCTTATTTCTGCTATTTTCTGGTCTTGATCCATAAATCCAATCCTATTAAGTATATTGCAATATACTAAACAAAACATTTTGCTTAGTCAATAAAAACTTTTATAAAGATATGGTAACAGGCCGTCAGTTGTGGCTTGAACATTCAGGCGATACTCAACGCACAGCCCCTCGCACGCCTAAATGAATTTAATCGATGCCAAAAACAAGCGCATTAAAAAAAGACAAAGGTTTGCAACCTTAGTCTTACAATAGATTTAACGGAGAGAGGGGGATTCGAACCCCCGGTACGGACGTTCATCCATACGACGGTTTAGCAAACCGTTGCCTTAAGCCGCTCGGCCATCTCTCCAAGTGTTTTTTTACATGGGTTTAGGTGAAATCTAATCGCTTTTTAACTAAACTACAACCTTGACTAAGTTAAGATTATAATATATCTGTGAGTTCATTAAAACCTCAAAATGCTGATTAAGTCAAAAGCACTAAATCCATGTCAAAGAGCAATAAAAAAAGCCGCAAAACTCGTCGCGACAAATTCCCACTTACTCTACATAAAACCGGTCAGTATTGCAAGAAAATTAAAGGTAAAATCTTATTTTGGTACTGACAAACAAGCAGCTTATCAGAAGTATTTAGAACAAACCGCTTATTTACATATCAATCAGGGTCCTAAACCTGCCTTTTGTGAAATTCGTTTTTTGATCTACCAATGTTATCTCTGACGTATTATCACAGGTTCCGGGCTTTTGCGAATGCTTTGAAGCTGCGGTCGTATGTTTTTTCGGCTTCGGGAGGGAAGCAGCAGCCGGGCAGCTGATTGCTTGCAAGGTGGTATTGGAGACAGTCGCAGCAGAGCCCTTTTTTATCGCAGCTGTATGTGCAGGTGCAGTTTGCCTTGTTCTGGTCTTTTTTGCATTCCATGGTTTAGTTCCTTATTTCAATATTAAATCTATTTGGAATTTATATCATAAAATGCGGTAGATTTCAAATTTTAAAGTTACTCGACTCAGGACGCAGAACGTCCATGCGGCTGCGGTTTCGAACTGTTGTTTTATTGGCCTGGATTCCTTGGTATGTGGCTCTTTAGTTGCATGTCGGTGTGATCGAATTGCATATAAGCCAGTTTTGAGCAATTTCGCTGAAATCAAGTAAGTCAACTCTGCAATCGCCGTTGACATCGCCATCTGATTTTTCGGCACATACAGGGGCGTTGAGGCTTACTGTCGCGGCAGCAATGATGATATCTTCAACAGGAACATCGGTCATTTCGTTTCTGGTGGTCGTTGCTGCTGCCGCAATTGCGTTAACTACGTCCATCCCGCTTATGACATTTCCGAAAGCACAATAGCCGTATTTGCTGTAGGCATTGTTTTGGCCATCATAGACAATTGGGGCGTAATCTAAGGAAGTATTTTCCGCGACATTTATAAAAAACTGCGAGGTAGCGGAATGGGGATGGGGGGTTCTTGCCATCGCGATGGTGCCGGTAAGGTTGGAAAGGCCGGTTGAACTTTCATTTATTATGGGGTCATTGGTTGTTTTTTGAACGAGGTCTGTATCGAATCCGCCGCCCTGAATCATAAAACCGGCTTTTACCCGGTGGAAGACTAAGCCGTCATAGAAGCCTGTCTGGACATAATCGATGAAATTGGCTACAGTTATCGGTGCTTTGTCGGGATAAAGTTCCAAAACGATATCGCCGCTGACCGCTCCGGATATATGCAGCGTAACCTGTGGATTAGCAGCTGATGCATACCCAGCTGCAGCCAGAAGAATAATAAGTACATAAATTTTTTTCATCATTGCCTCGCTCCAAAAGAGTATTATACCAAAATCGGTCTTGCAAATCAATACCGCTGCCGTGTTCGATGGCCCGCTGGTATCGGCAGCGCAGGAGGCGAGGAGGCTTATTAATCCTTGCGTGAATGGTCGAAATTGTACCAAATCTGCAAGGCCAAACAGGACACTAAGTTTTTAAGATTTTTTGTTTTAGAAAATGTAAACTTATGAGGTGTAAGGGTTTATGTAAAAGAAAGCGGCATTTCAGGAATTCGCAGTTTTGCTCACTTTTGAGCGACTTTTAGTGACTTTACCCCAAGTTTAGTTCAGTTTGGTATGACTTTAGGTCACTTTTGATCCATTTTGCAGTTTTGGTACAAAAACAGGCGGCAAGTGAAATTTCAAAAATTTTTAAGAAATTTTTTGATCAGTCTAAAGCCACTGATGAACAGAGATGTACACAGATTTTATCTTCTTTATTTAACACTAATGACTATTGATTATTAGACACAGATTAACGCAGATTTGAATGTAATCCCGATAAATCGGGACAGATTTTTAAAATGTATAATTTTTGTTTTCAAAAGAATAAAAAAGGTAAGATTGTCTCTTTTTTCTTGACAATTAAGAGATTACATGCTACAAGTCTGTCAGGAATGGGTTACGAAACTGCAAAATAAAACGCAGGATGTGCAACTACGGATTTTATGTAAAAAGTTTGCAGCCACGGATTGGCACAGATTTACACGGATTTCAAGATCCAGTTAGGTGGCCAACTGCCCATCTTATTAGGTTGGACAACTTATTAAAAATATTTTGCCACCGAGGACACAGAGAAAATAAAAGAACAAGGAATTGAAAAGATGGCGACAGAATTTTCATGGACATGCCCGTACTGCAACCGCAATGCTACAATAACAGATTCAAATTACAGTGTAGGACAACATAAGTTTTCACATAAGAATAAGGATGGTGATTTGTTATTTACCACAGAGGTTATTGTTTGCCCAAATTCTGAATGTAAAGAATGTACAATTTTGGCCTTTTTGTGCAAAGCTGTTTATAACAGGCTTTATAACAGATGGGAACACATAGGCGAACCTTTGTTGCATTGGAATCTAAAACCCCAATCACAGGCAAGAGTTTTTCCATCCTACATCCCCACGGCAATTTTAGATGATTACGAAGAAGCTTGTCTCATTCGTAATCTGAGCCCGAAGGCCTCTGCAACACTCTCCAGACGGTGTCTTCAGGGGATTATCAGAGATTTTCATAAAATTACAAAACCCCGACTAGTTGATGAAATTGATGCATTAAATGGAACAATTGATCCCTTGGTCTGGCAAGCCATCGACGCCGTCCGAAATATCGGCAATATCGGCGCGCATATGGAAAAGGATATCAACCTCATCATTGATGTTGTACCGCAGGAAGCCTCTGCTTTGATCGGCCTAATCGAGATGCTGCTTAAAGATTGGTATATCGACAAACATGAAAAGGAAAAGCAGCTCAAAACGATAGTCGAAATTTCAAAAAACAAAAAAGATATCAAGAAAAATAATGGCGTTCCCGAAAAGAGCGATGCTGAATAAACAGCGAAGAACGCTTATTCCGTGGTGAAATGGATGAACGTGCGGCAGAGTCGGCCTTCTTTACTACAGAGAAAAATAGTTAAAAGGAAAATTAATGGACTTGAGCATAAAAGATCGGTTGATAATTGCCAATCAACTTAAAATTCTCGAAAAACTGTATCCTGATGAAGCAAAGGATTACGCAAATCACAGAAAAGCTATTGAACAAGGATATAAACTTCATTATTCATGGCTCGCAGAAGGGTTTTATGGAGAAATGTCAGAGTCTGAAAGTGAGGAAGTAATTGAAATTTTAAATATGTATAGGGCAATCACTTTCTCATATCAAAGAGCAGAAGACAAGGAAGGCTTGGACGAATCTGAAATTAAATTCCGTGGCTTCGATGGGAATGACGAAGGCAAGCAATTCGCATATGCGCTGTATTTCATTGTTGACTTAGGCCGTTTTACAGAGTTGACAGGCGGAGAGGAATATCCAGATCTTAACAGTGGTTGGCCTTCTCTCGAAAAATACCGACAAATGCTTGAAACCTGGAAACAGTACGAAGATAAGCATTCCCTAACAATTGCCCAGATTAAAGAATTGCTGGCGAAGTAGAAATGGAAGCATTAACAATCATTAGCGCAATGGCATCAATAATCGGAGCTTATATTGCATATGATCAAGCATCAAAAGCAAAGAGTTCTGCTGATGAAGCAAAGAGGGTCAGAGCCCAGATGGTTGACCACAGACAAGCTTCAGAACTTTCAAATATCCAATCCTCTTGTAAAAAAGCGTTAGATTCGATGAAGAAGTATGGACCAGCATTTACCCCGTCTAGATTGGCAGGAATTAATAATAATCTAACTGATTCTTTTGATGCTCAAGTATTCAGTCAAAGGGATGGTACTGATGTTCAAGATTTCATTTACCTTTTAAAAGAACACCGAGAATACTTCGGCAACAAGAAACCTAATGAAGCAGATGAATTTTGTGATGTCCTTACACCGCTCTTAGAAAATTTTTCGGGAGCTTTATCTCCAGAGGATCGAAAAAAATATGGCAAACAAATCGCTACAAATCTAAGTTCTATCTCTGCGGCAATTAAGAAGCGACTGGATAATAAACGTGAGAAAATTCGTTAATAGAGCAAGTAAGGTTTTAGGGTGCAATACCCATGCGGAAAAACAAAATCCGTGTCATCGGTGTAATCTGTGTGCGGTCGCAGACCGTCAGTGTCTGATATGGGGTCTGGATTCCTGCCTCCGCAGGAATGACATTTCTGCGTCAAAAGAAAATAGTTAATAGTCAGTAGTCAGTAGTTAATAGTTAGTAGTAAATGGTTAATAGTTAATAGTCAATCACCCTGTGGGTTTTAGGTTTTGTTCGGGTCGCTTGCGCTCTGCGCTGCCGTGACAAGAAGTTTAGACACATATCGTTTCTATTCGCGTTGTTCGCGAAACAGCGCCTACGAGAGGTGAACCATTTATTTTGATTCCTATCTCATCGCTTGGGCGATTGAGCTGCTTCTTATTCGGCGGCTCCCGCCGCACGGCTTCCGCTAAAAGCAATAGAGCTGCTATTCGGGTCGCTTGCGCTGGGCGCTTCGGGACAGGCTCAGGTAAAGTCCATCTGCGTCAATCAATCACCCCGTGGGTTTTAGGTTTTATTCGGGCAGCTTGCGAACAGCCCCTACGAGATGGGGTTGACCTTTATTTCTTCGCTTTCGGCGATGTTGCTTTTTGCTTTGTTTGTGGACATTGCCAGTTCTTTCATGTGGGGATCGATGCTTTTTAACATTTTGCGGAAGTGGTATCCATATATCGAAAATCGGACGGCCCATGGCAGTCTTTTGGGCTTTCTGGCTGCCCAGAACATCAGCCGCCAGTAATGGAATTTTCCCTTTTCCATCAGGCCTATCCGCAGCATTGACTTGAAACATGCTTTGATACCGCAAAGGCGGACTTTCAGCGGTGTGGCCTCGGCGAAGTTGTAGTTCTCGAGGAACGTTTTGATGCGCCTGTAATAGTATTTCTGTGAGTAGATGGTGTTTAGTACTTTCTGGTAGCCGCCGAGCAGTTCGTGCATATCCATTTTGGGAACGAAATTCATGGTGCAGTCCATGTTGTCGCCGGTGGGCGGATCGGTAAGCCGTTTTTCGGTCATTAACTTCTTGTAGAGTTTTGTTCCGCGCGGGGCGTTCAGCAGCCCGACCATCGCAGTTACCACGCCGCTGTCCTGGATCAGGGTTATCATTTTTTCAAAGACACCCGGACTGTCGCTGTCGAAGCCGACGATAAAGCCGGCCTGGACCTGCATTCCGAATGTCTGCATCTTTTTGATAGCGGCAACGATGTCGCGCCCGGTGTTTTGGGTCTTGTTGCATTCTGAAAGGCTTGTATCGTTGGGAGATTCGACGCCGACAAATACGCTATCGAAACCGGCCTTGACCATCATGGTCATAAGCTGCTCATCATCGACCAGGTCAATGGATACCTGAGTATTAAAGATGAACGGGTGGTTTCTTTGGGCCTGCCATTTAGTGATCGCCGGAAGCAGTTCATTTTTCAGCTGGCTGCGTTTTCCGATGAAATTGTCATCTACGAAAAAGACGTCACCACGCCATTTATGGTCATAAAGACTTTGCAGTTCATCGATTATCTGGTCAACGGTCTTTGTGCGGACCTTGCGTCCAAAGAGTGTGGTAATGTCGCAGAAATCACAATCGAACGGACAGCCCCGTGAATACTGGATACCCATCAGTGCGTACTTTTTCATATTAATCAGGTCCCACTGTGGGACGGGGGTCTTTTGGAGGTCAGGTTTTTCCCTTGTCGTGTAATATGGCTGGGGAGTGCCATTTTCGAGGTCGTTTAAAAACACCGGCAGGGTGACCTCGGCCTCTTTGAGGACGAGATGGTCAACGTTTAGATATGCTTCGGGGAACGATGTAAACAGCGGACCGCCGGCAACTATTTTGACGTTGAGCTTGCGGCAGCGTTCGATTACCTGATCGACGGATTTTTTCTGGATAACCATTGCCGAGATGAATACGTAGTCGGCCCAGAGAATATCTTTGTTGCGAAGGGTGGTAATGTTTAGATCGACCATCTTTTTTTCAAATGATTCAGGGAGCATTGACGCAACCGTCAAAAGGCCCAACGGCGGCAGCAGTGATCTTTTTGAAACGAAGTTCAATGCGTGTTTTAAACTCCAGAAGGTATCGGGAACTTCAGGGTTGACAAGCAGAATTTTCAATTTTGTGTTCATAATCATTCCCCACTGATTTTAAGGACATTAAAATTGTATCATATCTTTATTTTAATGCCTCGGCTCGAAAGTAACAGGCTTTTTTTAAAAAAAAAGTTTTATATATGACCACTGCCGCCGGTAACTTAAGAGATATGTGAACTGTAAAGCTGAATCCTAATGCCAATATTCAGTTTTTGCAGGTTAATTTCTGTTTTGTCATCCTGGCAATCGATGATAGAGCAAATATAATCGTACTTACAAGCACTATGCATGCCCCGGTAGGGAGGTCCAGCCAGAGAGAGGCGAGAAATCCCAGTACTGTTGATAAAACGCCAAACAGTGTTGCAGTGATTACAACAGCTTTATGGCCCCGGCATATCTGGTATGCAGCGGCAGCGGGGTTGGTTATCAGGCTAAATATCATGAGTCCGCCGATGATGGGGAGATTTACCGATATGGTCAGACCGCAAAGCGCAAGGAAAATACAGTAAACCAATCCTTCGTGAACGCCGGTCGCAGATGCTATTGAGCGGCTAAAGAGAAGAACTTTCATTTCCTTGTTGAACAGAAGCGAAAAGCAGCCCACCAGCAGGGCAATGAATGCGATTGCCAGAACGGATTTTTTCTGAACAAAAAGAATACTGCCCCAAAGCAGACTTAAGACCTCCGAACGGCTGTCTTCCATCAGGCCTATCCCTAAAAAGGTTAATCCCAGAAGGAATGAAAATAGGATCGCCAATCCTACATTTGTATCAAGCCTCGATTTTTCCGGAGGGATCGCAGCCAGCGACATCGCGGCAATTACCGAGACCGTAATTGCACCTACAGCGGGATTTATTCCAAGAAGGTATGAAAATATGGTTCCCGCCATAGCTGCATGTGAAATGCATGTTCCTATGAAAGGCATACGCATACCTACAATATAGACACCGAGAAAACCGGTACTCGCTCCGGCAATGGCTCCGGCGATAATAACTAAATAAAAAAAAGAGTCCATTTTATACTGTCGTTATTTCCTGATTAATAATGTATTTGTGGCCGTCTATTTCGCAGAGATTGATCTTGCATTTATAAACCTGCGCTATCTTATCGGAGGTCAGAATATGTTCACTGCTGCCGTCAGCGATAATTCTGCCTTTGTCAAGTAAAATGGTACGGTCTGTTTCTAAAGGGATCGAAGCGAGCTCATGAGAGATCATAAGCACAGTCAGATTCATTTGCAACTGGAGATCTTTGACCAGGCGAGAGATTTTACCTTTCCAGTGGAAGTCAAGATTCGATGTCGGTTCATCAAGCATAAGAATTTTTGGATTTTGAACCATTGCTCTGGCGATTAAAACTTTCTGCTGCTCGCCGCCGGATAAGGTCCGAAAAGTTTGATTCTTTAACTGGTAAAGACCTACCCTGTCGATCCATTGATCGGCCATATCGAGGTCTGCTCTTGTCAGCGATGAAAATAAAGGTTTTGCACTTGTCCTGCCCATCGCAACAACTTCTCGTACAGTAAAGGGTAATTGTCCATTGTATTGAGCCGATTGGGGAATATAACCGATTTGCTTTTTCAGGTTCGTCCGTTTCCATGGCGAAAGAGCATTGACGGCAATCCGATCAAAAAAGACCTGTCCCGATGAAGGCTTTATAAGTCCGCACAGAACTTTGAACAAGGTTGTTTTACCGGCACCATTTGTACCTATGATATTGATAAATTGGCCCGCGCCGATATTCAGGTTATCGACATCTAATATCAGCCGTCCTGAACGAAAAACTTTTATCGAATTTAATTCCAATGTTATCGCTGACATTAGTTCATTGCTTCAACTAAAAGATTGACATTTTCAAGTACCATCTGGTCATACTGTGGTGCTGTTGCATCTTCAGCATGTTCGCCGGGGAAATTATTGAATACAACAAATTTTACATTCAAATGGTCTGCAAGGGTTTGGGCCATTGCCGTTCCTTCTTGCTTATTTGCGATAACAAGTTTTATTTTGTGCTCTCTGGCGGACTGGAGACTTCGATCAATTTGTGCAGGTGTGATTTCATCACGGCCGGCAAACGTTGAAACGCAATCGAGCCCAAGCCATTTTATAAACTCTTCCTGATGCTTCGAGGCAATTACCTTTGTACCGTGCAAGTGAGATGATTTTACACGATCAGCTATATCCCGGCTTAAAATATCCAGACGCTTTTCAATCTCACTTAGTCTCGATTCGTAGATGGTTTTTTGTAAAGGGCGTTGTTCCGAAAGAGCCTTTGCTACCTCTCTGGCAGTGGTCAGATAAGTATCCGGAATGCACATACCCGCTGAAGATCTGACTTGGCGTACCTTCAGGCCTCGTTGTTTTATTCGCGGGACAGCTTTTTCAATATTCTTCTGGAAATCGAAGATAAAAAGAATTTTACAATTGCAAAGGGTATTTACCTGCGAAGGCGAAATATCGAAATGACCGGGACACATTCCCGGCGGTACAAGATCAAATACATTTTCCTGAATACCGCAGAGGTCTTTTACTGCTGCATTCAGGTAAGAGTTTGATACGGCGATCTCGGGTTGCGGAACATCAGGCTGCTTGTTTTTACATCCTGAGACAATACAACTAACCAACGAAACAACAAAGATGGTTTTTACGCAAGATATAATTCTATTTGAATGAGCCGATATGTTCATAGATTTTTCCTTTTAATCTGAGTCTTGTAATAATTCCTTTTCTTTTTTTTTGATCATACCATACTCTTTTGGCTACGGGGCCATTGAGCTCCTTGAGCACCTCCCACTCATCAAATTTGGGGCCCTGGCTGTAAATGATCCATGTCACCGGAGAATTTATCGGGTCATCATGTTTGATATCAGTTTCAGGAGTTCCTTCCAGATTGGGGAATCCTTCAGGAATGTAGAGTACTGCCTTTTTCCATGGCATAAATCTACCGTTTTGATAAAGTTCTCCAACAGCCCAATACTTATATGTTTGCCCTCGATTGTAGCGGTCTTCAATTCCTGCTGACATTCCACTGCTTGAATCCGGCGACGGCAGATAGCCTCCCTCAACAAGTTCCGGCGGCAACTGGTGATCAGCCCAACCTGCACTACAATCTTTGCGTGTTGGTGGATGCTCACCATTGTTGTCTTCCATATACATTTCAAGGCAGATGCCGATTTGTCGTAGTTCTGCATTGACGGCAACTATTTTTGCTTGTTCTTTTGCTTTTGAAAGTGAAGGCAAAAGAATGGACATCAACAATCCAAGGATTGCGATAACGACTAATAATTCAATCAGTGTAAATCCTTTTTTCATATTTGACCATACAAGCAAAAAGAACCTGAAACCGGCATTTCATTGCTTCAGGTTCTTGTGCTATATTTATTCAAGATTCTTATTCTTCTACGCATCCGTACAATCCTGCTCTGTTTTCAAGCCAATTAGCAGCAAGTTCAGCAAAATCTCCCAGATTGACTATATAGTCCTTATTAATGTCGCCAGGCAGATTGCCTCGTGCATTGTGTGTGTCGCCAAGAACAAGTCCATTACCATCATAGTTCAGTACCAATAAGCGATATCCCTTTGTAGGATTCGGCGGGTATCCTGGCGCCTTCTGGTCCATTATCCCTATGACATCAATTTGACCAGTTGGGCAAGAATATTTTGAAATGCCTGCTCCAATACAAAGTTCAACCGGAAAAGTTAATCCGTTAGAATCCTGGATCGTTATTGTGCTATCAGGCCCCCAATGTTCAGGATCAATCACATTGACATCTTCAATGCGAACCAAACGTGCCTGATAATATTCTCCCCCAGTCATACGGGTAGGATCAAAGATTTCCGTATTGTCAGGATTTTTTAAATCACTGATCTGTATTTCTTCAGGTTGTGGCAGACCCACTGCAGGTTTGACAAGTTCAACCTTGAAATCATAAAAATCATCGATTTCATGATTCTCATTAATATTCAGTTTTCCGGCATAAAAAAGATAGGTGCCGGTAATACGAATTCTGTCTCCAGCCCTGAAGACATAGCCAGTATCGGGGTCACGATTCAATCTGCAAATTTCAGACAACCACTCTTCGTTGGTATAACTGTGATCACCCGGACCGTTTTTGTAATTTTGTCCCATCCAGCAGGCTGTTCCGGCATGATCGTCACCTTCACCCTGAACAAAGATTTCCCACTCACCTCCCATAAACCACTCCGCAACCGTTGGGTCCGGGGTTGGATCAAGCCATTCTTCTGGATTATTCAACAAGATACCTTCCAAAACAACCTGAAAGGGACCGGAATCATCGAAAGAACTACTCCCGTCTGCATGGACAGCCTGAAAATCCCAGTGAGTTACTGGGGAAGGATCTTCAGCAAAAACTGTCGAATTTGCGAGTATTGCAATAGCAACCATTAATTTAAATTTCTTCATACGCCATTTCTCCAGAAAAAGTAATATTAAAGTAATATTTCAGCTTGACATTGCGCATAATAACCATAAAATCGTGTTACATACATAAGATTATGAATTTCGTGCTACTCTGTCAAGTAGTTTTTAAATATAAAGCTTGTTTTAGGAGATTTGTCGTGTCGCAAAACCCGTTTGTTGTTCAATTGCAAAATAATAATGATTATCAACCGCTTTTAAACGGAGAACCACAAACATGCGGGATGCGGTCGGGCAGGGTATATTTAAACCAGGGCCAGTCCTGCGGAGAACATTCGACCGGTTCTCATGAGGAAATTCTTGTTTTTCTGAGCGGCAATGGAAGGTCTTTAATAGGACCCGAAAAAAAAGCGATGGAAGTAGGTGTGGGAAAAGTTATTTATATACCACCGAATACTATTCATAATATTGAAAATCCAAACAATGAGCCATTGGTATATATTTATTGTGTCGCTCCAATTATCGATGATGGCAATATTCAGCCAAATGGATAATATATCGCTGTAAACTGTTAAAATATCGCAATTCCATTGCTACTGCGATATAGGCATACTTTGGGCTGTTTTATTGGGCTTTAGCAAAGAAACTGTAATAAGGGTTAGAAAACTTAAAGGTATTGAAAAGATCGCCGGCTGGCCAAGAGGAATCCATGCGCTGGTTTCGGCAAGGCCGTAAAGTTTGAACATATCCGGCCCGGCAAGTATGATTCCAAGAGATGCGATAATGCCGACGAAAATCGATGAAATGATTCCCTGTGCCGTCGTCTTTTTCCAGAACAGTACCATAATTATCGCTGGGAAGTTAGCTGAAGCGGCCACTGCGAAAGCCCAGCCGACCAGGAATCCGACATTTACGCCCCTAAAGAGTATTCCCAGTACCACTGCAATGACCCCTACAGAAACGGCGGTCAGCTTCGCAGAGAGTACCTTTGTTTTTCCTGTCATCTGCCGATTGAAATACATATCCAGCAGGTCATTGGCCACTGCGCCCGAAGCGGCTACGATTAAACCCGATACTGTTCCAAGCACGGTAGCAAATGCCAGTGCGGTGATTATGGCAAAAAGAACACCGCCGAAACTCAGGGCCAAAAGCGGGGCAGACATGTTATCGGTTTGAGGATTTAAGACTCCGTTTGCAATGGCTCCCAGTCCCAGAAACATGGTCAGGATATAAAACAAACCGATCGCCGAAATGGCAACGATGGTAGATTTGCGTGCTGCGGTGGAATCCTTGACTGTGTAATAACGAATAAGGACGTGCGGAAGGGCCGCTGTTCCAAAGAACAGTGCTATCATAAGTGAGATGAAGTCCAGCCTTGCCCATGTACCGCCGGTGGTGATATTGAAATGACCTCCCGGCCTCATAAGTTCATTTCCCGGGACCAAAGTATGATAATACAAGGTTACATCGCGGTCATTGTGTTTAATAGCTTCACTGCGGGGCAGTTCCAGTTCAGTTCCCGGATCGGCAAATACTGAGAGCATTTTTAACGGTCCCATAGGCCCGGGTTTGCCGTCGTGGCCGGTTCGTGTTCCAAAATTAGCGATCCTTCCCATTGGCAAAAGGGCAGCGCCGGTTGATTCGGGCAGTCCGTTAACCAGCAGGTCGCCTTGCATGTTTTTGGTCACATCCTGAGTCTCGAGCAATATTGCGGTTGAGTCTTCCAGCGGCTGCATCTTCCACCAGCTATTCAACTGAACATGCGGCTTGCCGTTGATAGATGTTACCTCAATATCCCTGATCGTGATCTGCTGACCGTCGGCTGCAACGCCTGATTTAATGTCGCCAAGTAATCCCGCAATGGCTCCATCAGGATCTCTTAAGACCGGCAGTCTTTGTCCGCGGCTGACCAGGTGGTAAGTGTCATCTCCAGTATCATTTTCAAGGGCTGCCATTTCACTGAGAAGTATCCATTTTCCATCATCGGATCCCTCAGCCGCTACAGCGTCAATAAATTTGTACGGTGTATCTTTGAGATTTTCGTCCCATGTTTTATCGAGATCGACAGGTAAACTCTGGAACCGGTAATGGCTGATGGATTCTCCTTTTGTGTTTATCGTATCAGGAGATGTCTCCAGTCCTCTAAAGCAGACTGCCCCTACGAGGATAGCTGAGAAAGTGATCAGCATCCCTGCTTTGATAAACTGCACATAGGTTGTTGATGACATTCCGGCACTTGCCACGATAATGATCACTACAGCGCCGACAAGTATGACTCCCCAATGATGGGAAACGCCAAGCAGCGGTTCTATCAATACTCCTGCTCCGACCATTTGCGGTACCAGGTAACACATGCAGACAACCAATGTACTTATTCCTGCGGCCAGGTGAATGGTTCTTGACTGGAATCTTGCACCCAAAGCATCAGCGAAAGTATATTTTCCAAGACGTCTCATTGGTTCTGCCACCACAAAAAGGGCAACTACCCATCCTGAAAGGAACCCGATAGAATATAGATACCCATCGAAACCTTTAAAAGCGATCATCCCGCAGATACCGAGAAATGATGCTGCCGAAAGATATCCTCCTGTCAACGCAATGCCGTTTATGAACCAGTGGATCTGACCGCCAGCGACAAAGAAGTTATCAGCGGACTGGCTCTTTTTTCCTAAATACCAAGATAACCCGAATAAAAACGCGACAAAAACTGTAAAGATAATGATAGCAGTCATACTAAGAGACCTCCTTAGCTTGGTTGATTTTGATCAGATTTAATTTCTCGCATTTCTCTTTTTTCCGCCACTGAGCAGAATCTACTGTAAAATACAGCAAGTACCAAAGCGAATACGATCAGGCCAATCCCATAAAATATGCTGAGGTTAAGGCCGAAAGGCATCAGAGTGTCCATAAGTGTGACATCATAAACTGAAATGAAAACAAAAGCGGCATAGACAATTGCGTAAAGGGCACACATGAAAATACCCAACCGCTGTTTGTATTGCTGTGCACGATCAGAACTGGTGTTTGAAGGTTTATTGGTCATCAGCATATCCTAAATAATAATAGTAATAATCGGTGCTGTGCTTCATCCAAAAAGTGTGCCCGTAATATAGTGTAAACTTCATGTTGGTGTCAACTTTTAATCTGATTTCTGCGAACTTTTAGGATATTACTGATTGCTGTAATTGAAATTTTCATGATAATTGGAAATAATGGCAGTTATTTTAAGTTCAGGCCGGGATAAATGAAGACATTTTTGGAAAAATTTTGGGATGTTTTGAGCGGCAGCTTCTGGTTTGTGCCTGGGGTGATGGCGGTCGGATCGGTCTTTTTCGTTATTTTGACGATATGGATTGATATGATCCATGAAATCGAGGGTTTCGGTCTGGGCAGTTTTTTAGTCGCCAGCAATATGGAGTCAGTAAGAGTGATGTTGTCAGCTATAGTCGGTTCGTTAATAACCGTTTTCGGAGTGGTTTTTTCGATCACAATCGTTTCGCTGACCCTGGCTGCCAATCAGTTCGGGCCGAGATTGATCCAAAGTTTTATGCGGGACAGGGGCGTTCAGTTTGTGATAGGTGTGTTTGTATCGACGTTTATCTTCTGTCTTATAATCCTTTATTCGACGGGTAAATTTACCCAGATTGAACGTCTGCCGAAACTTTCGACCTTTGCGGCGTTGGTACTGACAATTTTGAGCATGGGCGTTCTTATCTACTTTATTCACCATGTTTCGATGATGATTCAGGCACCGCATGTGATAGATACGGTTTTTAAAGACCTGGTCAGCAGGATAGATGAATTTTATCCGCAGGATTCAGGGGACAACTCCAATCCCCAAACAGAGCAGGAATTTCCGGATGGCAGTATGGAGGTTTTTTCTGATTGCAGTGATTATATTCAGGCCATCGATTATGAAGGTCTGCTTCGGATAGCGACAGAAAAAGAGGTGGTAATAAAATGTCATCTCAGACCGGGCGACTTCGTTATAGATAGTGAGTCCCTTGTTGAGATATCACAAGAAGTTGACCTGAAAACACAAAAGCGCATAGGCCGCAAATTTTATTTCGACATATTAAGGACGGGCACACAGGATCCGGAATTTGCGATTTCACAGTTGGTCGAAATAGCTGTCAGAGCGCTTTCGCCGGGGATAAATGATCCATTTACCGCAATGAACTGTCTGGACCGGCTCGGGGCGGCTCTGGTTAGAATTGCCGGCAGGACTCTCCCGCAAAAGCGGAGATACGATAAATCAGGTAATCTGCGATTAATAATCAACAGGCCGACTTTTAAGGGAATTTGCGATAGTGCTTTCGGGCAGATAAGAACCTATGGCAGAGACGACCCGGCGGTTATGATCGACATGCTCGAGGTTCTTTATCAGGTAGGGGACAAATTAAGATACCCGCAGCAGAAGGATGCAATCTTGCGACATGCGATACTGATATCGGAAACCGGCAGGAATTTCAGAAATGAGTCAGATAAAAGGGAACTGGCCGAGCAATTTGAAAAGGTCAGAAAATTACTGCAATCGATGGAAGGGTAGAAACTTTGAACAATCAAGTCTGCCCCGCGCTGTCGGGGCATCTTTGCATGACGATAGGGTAGATTTTCTAATATCGACTTCTGATAGCGATATGGATATCTAATTTTTAAAACTCAAAAGGCTAATCTTAATCCTGCTAAAAAGTACAATTGCTCTGTTTCATTTCCCATAGAATCAGCGATATCCTTTGTCTCGCCAAGCAGCGACTGGTATCTAATACCGATATAGGGCGCAAACTCTCGTTTTATCTCATAGCGGAGTCTCAGGTCCAGCTTTATGTCCGTAAGGCCGGCTCCCAGTTCCCGGCTGGATATGTCCTGAGCGGCAATGCCTAATTCTGTGCGAGGCTGAAGTATTAATCGCTGAGCGACGTAAATATTATATTCAGCTTCTAATGCATAGGTCACATCGCCGTCTTCGGATAAATATAACGAATTATCCAACTCAAATTTATAGGGAGCCAGTCCCTGCAGTGCGACAACTCCTGACCAGCGGTCATCGTATTGACTAGAAACCCACTCGTTGGCGTATTGAACACCTATCTGGAAATTCCAGAAAGGAGTTATCAATCTTGAATATAGAAGATCTGTTTCCGTTTCGCCCTCATCTTTACTTTCGAAAACGGCTTCTCCTTCATTTTTCCACCAGAACTTATTAATATCGCCGCCAATCCATCCCTGAGCCTCCCAGCCTAGCCGGTCACGTGTGGAGTCGTCGGAGATGCGATATTCCAACTGCTCGAAAAAAGTGAACATATATAATTTGTCATCCGGAACCGGGTCAGGAAAATATTCAGGCGGCGGGCCATCTGCATAATCGAGTACCTCATCCAGTGTCATATTCTCGGGAAGAGCCGGCGTTTCGATTTCAGGCGGCGATTTGCCCTTATGTTTTTGGGCGGATTGCTGGTGAGAAAGACGTTCGGCAGTGGTTGGCAATTGAGACATATCCGCTGCAAAAATAGATACTGTTATGATTAATGATGATGTTAGTATTGTTTTTAGTTGTTTACACATCAGCACGAATTGGACCTCCTTCCAGTGAACGAACTACTGCTACGGTACGGAACATACCAGCTTCCATGTGATATAAAAAATGACAATGAAAAGCCCATTGCCCGGGAGCGTCAGCGGTGATATCGACGGTAAGAAGCTCGGCAGGCTGAACAATTACAGTATGCTTACGCGGATTGGTATCCAGGTTACCACCGGCATAAAGATCCATCCACATACCATGGAGATGGATCGGATGGCTCATCATCGTGTCGTTGATCATATTTATTCTCAGTCTCTCTCCATACTGAAATCGAATCAGATCAGATTCAGACCATTTCTTGCCGTCAAAACCCCAGACGAATTTGTGCATATTACCTGTTAGATGTAAATCGAACTGACGCGTTGGAGGCCGTCGATTCGGCGGTCTGTCAAGTGCCCGAAGCTGACCGTAGCGTAGGACTCTCCATCCGTCATCACCCAATCCAAGACCGGGATAATCCAGGCGACGATAAGCACTTTGAGCCATTGTAATGCTTTGGGGTCCATGCTGATCAGGACCATGCTTGATGCGATCCAGTAGATTCTCAGTTGGCAGTTCGCGGCCATCGTTATCTGAATTCATATTCATCTGTTGGTTTTGATGTGAGCCATCATTTTGCATACCTTTCATATCGCCATGCATCATACCCATATCATCCATGGTCAGCATGGGGCGGCGGCGTTGTTGTGGTACTTCAGCAGACATACCCTTTTCTGGTGCAATGGTGCCGCGGGCAAAACCGCTTCGATCCATGGTTTCAGCGAAGAGTGTATATGGTCTGTCCTGGGGCAGTTGCACGATCACGTCATAGGTCTCGGCAACACCTATTCGGAACTCATCTGTCTCGACTGGTTTAATATTTTGCCCGTCAGCCTGGACTACCGTCATAGGTAAGCCGGGGATACGAACATCGTAGAAGGTCGATACGGATGCGTTGACAAATCGAAGTCGCACACGCTGGCCTCGATGAGCAATAAAGGTGGGATTTTCATGGGCTGCTTTGCCGTTCATTAAATATGTATAGGTAGCACCAGTTACATCTGCAATGTCGGTTGGGTCCATCCTCATTCGATCCCAGGTGAGCCGTTTTTTGACCACTTCTTTAAACGACATACCGGTTGCTTTCATCTGATCATCGATATTTGCCAAAGTCGGACGTTGGAAATTGTAGTATCCTTCGATTGTTTTTAATTTCCGTAAAACTGCATGCGGATCTTCAAAGGTCCAGTCTGATAAGACAATCGAATATTGAACATCGTAATTTATAGGATCAGGCCTGGCGGGCTCAATTATCAGCTGACCGTAATGGCCTAACTGTTCCTGCAGGCCGGTGTGGCTGTGATACCAGTAGGTTCCATTTTGCCGCACAGGATACCGATAAGTAAAAGTCTCGCCAGCGGCTATTCCGGCAAAACTTATACCGGGCACACCATCCATATTGAACGGCAAAAGAATCCCATGCCAGTGTATGGATGTTGATTCGTCCATCTTATTATGAACTCGGATTAGTGCTTCTTTACCCTCTTTCATATAAATTACAGGACCCGGAATAGAGCCGTTTACAGTAATCGCATGCCCGGGCTTGCCGCCGACAAGTAGTTTTTTCTTTTCGATATACAGGTCTATTCCGCCTTCATCGGTGGCATTGAGTTTGCCAAACTGACCAGCCTGTGGAATTTCAGAGCCGGCGGCCCAGACGTCCCCAGCCGACAACATAGAACCGGCAGCAGCTGCATAAGCGGTACTTAATAAAAAGGCGCGACGGCTGATAGGTTTGCCAATATCTTGCAAATGTTTTTTAACCATAAAACAATTCCCTTTGAAATACCTTAAAAATATAATTTTAGGACCAGAAAACTAAATTTATATAAGAATATTCCTTAAAAGCAGCCCAGAAATTGCTCACAGACATTCATGATTTGTGCCTATTTGTATATTTACTATGTGAAACATAAGCACTATCATAAGTGGTAACTGTTACAGGTTTGATATCACTGAAATTTTCCCTATGAGCCAACTCCTGTTTAACAGAATTGTAATGAATAGCATTGCATCGCCATTTCTCGACCCGATGATCCCATTTAAGAGTAATCTGGTTATTTTTGATTTCAGAATTCATGTGCAGCAGAATTATACGAGAAAAGCTGCACCTGAGAAAGCATTGGAAGTGAAAATACGCCTTTTCTGTGGCAAAAACAGCTATTTTATGGTAAGATACAACAGCTATGAAAAAAATCGAAAAAGCATTGGCCCAATATTGGGGATTTGATAGCTTTCTGCCGCTTCAAAGACAAGCGATGGAAAGTATCAACAGCGGCGTTGATTCGGTGGTGGTTCTTCCTACCGGAGGCGGAAAATCCCTGTGCTTTCAGGCTCCTGCTGTGACAATGCAGGGTCTTGCCATTGTGGTATCACCGCTTATTTCCCTGATGAAAGATCAGGTTGATGGCTTAAAAGAATGTGGAGTTGAAGCGGAGCGAAT
>CAZITB010000040.1:0-21205 GCA_964542055.1 uncultured Candidatus Kuenenia sp. | reverse complement strand
ACGACCTTATGCTGTTCTGCCAGGACTGGCTCTGGGAAAAAGGCTGGGATCAACCCTGGATGCTCACCGCAGGCGGTGGCGGAAGCACGCTCGAAAGCATGAGCATGATGATGGCAAGCAGTTTTCTTTTCGTCGAAATTCCTGTTGTACAACCTGCAGAAAAAAGCGATGCACTTGCCTTATCAGTAAATGAAAGTATCAGCAAAATGCCCCAGCGTCTTGCTGCCAAAAGTCAAAAATTCTATGATATAACCGCAGAATCTGTTGCCAATACCAGCGTCAAGCCACGACCATTGACAAAGAGACAGCAGTTGGAACTTCAAATTGAAATGCTGGAATGGCTGGATGAACTATGGCAGTCAGGCGAACTTGGCGATGCAATGACAGAGAAAGAATATCTCGAATTCAGAAAGGCACTTGAAAACACGTACTAAAAATATTAAGGGCTGGGAAAATTCTCAGCCCTTTTTTATTTTACTTCGTGCGAAATCCTAATAGTCAAAAGTTAATTTCCAAAATTTAGAAGGACATCTCTACCCGCAAGCCTTGAAAAAATTTGTCAACTTTACAACTATGGACACTCACTGAACACATTCAATCCGCAATCAAGCCAGCTTTGAGCAAAATCAGCAAAGTCCTCAAAATCCACATGACAATCGCCATTGAGATCACCCACCGGCGGATTTTCACATCTGGCTGTCGCCGCTTCACCAATATAACCATAACGAATTTGCCAGTAACCAGCTGAATTATCCTGCCATGCCACATATTCCCCGAAAATCACAGGGTTTATCTGATCAGCCGAATCAGTTGTAAGGGTATAAAGTTGATCTGTTGTCATATTATAAAGCTCAATATCCCAGTCACCATCGGAATTGCTCTGATAAACAATCAGATTTTCGTAAATATCAGGATTTATCTGGTCGCCACTCGCGTAAGTAACCACAAATATTTCACCTGTTTCGGTATTCTTTCCAAGTATATTCCATCCCATATCGCTGCCGTAAATATTCTCATCTGCCCATACTACCAGATCACCATAAACAGCGGGTGTCACCTGATGATTATCAAAAATCGCCACCGATACATCATCACCAGGTTTATCCCGCATGAAAAGATCAAGCATATAAACATCATGATCACCATAAAAATCATCTTGCCAGACCACCTTATCGCGGTAAATATCAGGATTTACCTGGTTATGATCGAAATCCGTTACATACAGCGGCACATATGAATTCGGGTCAAGCGAAGAAAAATCGATCGAATAGATTCCCCAGTCGCTCTCATCACCTATCTGGTAAACAACTTTATTTCCGCTGATTACCGGATTTTTTTCCGAAAAACCGGTTTCAGAAACAGCAGCAACATTAATATCTGTTGTAGAGTTTATCCACGCCCCCCAGATATCATGATCAGTTTCAGAATAAACGTGTTCAAATACGACCTTGTTGTCATAAACAGCGCAATTTACCTGGTCCTTGTCATAAGCCGCCACAGCAAAAACATTTTCAGGATTTATTATTTCCGCCCCATATATATCCCAGTCCTGGTAATCAGGATCATACTGCTGCCAGAATATGTAATCACCGCTGATTGCCGGGTTTGTAGCTTCAATCCCATCAGGCGAAACCAGAACGCCCTGCGAAAATACGTTTACCGCCACTGACAATATACAAACCGTTTCTAACAATATCTCTTTCATTATTATATCCTCACAGCTTAGCCGAAGAAGCGTCCAGCCTGGCCTGTTCAACAAGGTCAAGCAGTACATCTGCCGCTTCAACATTAGAACTGACATCCTTAGCTTCAATCAAAACCTGCTCCGCCTGGTCGAGCTCTCCAATTCCAAGCAGCTGATAACCCAAAAGCAATTGCAAATCACTGTTCAAAACTTCCAGCTCTGTGGCATCTGCAAGCTTCTGTATTTGCCTGTTCAAAACTCCATCATCGGTGTACAACCCTCTGGGAAAGAATACAGACTTGTTATCTTCCGGCAAATTATTCAAAGCCATCCTCACTACTGCCGCCGCATGCGAATAATCTCCAGCCGCAAACAATATCTGACCATAAACAAAAGGCAAAACAACATCATCAGGACTTAACTTAATTGCCTGTTGAATATGTCCAAGCGATGCTTCATAATCATTTGACTCAAATTTTTCTACTGCTTGTTCGAAATACTCATCAGCCAAAGTTTTCTCTTGCGGCTCATCAAGCTCATTTCCTTCCAGAACCATCTTCTCCCGTACTTTCGCAAAAGCATCATAATCAGGAACAATATTGCCCGAACTGTCATAGCTGTATGTCGGCTGTACCTGCCCATAGGACTGCTGCCCCGAATCGGTCTGGTAATAATGATTCTGCTCATTTATCACGTAAACAGTTGGCGAACTTCCATACCACCTGTAAGGATGACAGCCATACCAGTAATATCTTCTATAGCGGTACGCAGCTGGCCAATACCCGCCTATACTCACGAACATATACCTGCGATGATATCTTGGATAAATGTACGACATCCCGTAACCGTAATTATGATGCTTATAATAAACAACCGTCCCAACACTCGGCCTCAGCCAGATATAATTCCAGCCATGCCCGTCCCATGTCCACTTTCGCCTCCAGCTGCTATGATGATAGCGACTGTGATGAGTTCTATAGTAACCGTCATACCAACTATGGCGATCACCAATTCTCGTAAACGTCGGTCTTACAGGCCTGTAATAACTGGCAGGGCGATGCCTCCTAATCTGCCTTCGAGACAAATAAGGATATCCATAATTATTGATAGT
Source organism: uncultured Candidatus Kuenenia sp. (assembly GCA_964542055.1). Classification (GTDB taxonomy): domain Bacteria; phylum Planctomycetota; class Phycisphaerae; order Sedimentisphaerales; family CAMDDF01; genus CAZITB01. The sequence goes on along the minus strand of CAZITB010000040.1, from coordinate 18,410 downwards.
AACATTTTTTTCAATGTTAATGTTCGTATATTTATTTTCAACTTTCTCCCGGGAATAATCACCCCGGCTGGATATATCTCTTCCAAAAGACCCACGGTCAAGCTGCATTCGCCTCGAACCGGCTTGCCGAATTCCATCAAGCTTAGAACCTTTCAGCGGGCTGCCATGACTGATAATATCTTTTTTGGTGCTTCTGGTTTCCAGTTTTCTTATAGGTTCTATAGTTTTGCGAGACCTTTCGATTACTTTAGGACTAATCCGCGAGCTCTTATCTGCAGCAGAACCTTTCGACCGGTATTTGTCCTTGTATGAAAAAACTCTCGGTTGATATTTTTTGGTATCAAAAATCGATCTTGTTTTGGATATAGACTTTCTTTCAACAGAAGGTGATCTGTAAGATTTTGTTTCAACGGTTCTGATAATTCGGGGATTGATAACTTTTCTTTCCACTGGCCGAGAATTTAACCTGGTTTCGATCTTTGGTTGTTGACGCTCACTGGTAACAACATCCCTGCGGCTATTTTCTGTTTCGATCCTTGGTCTGAAGTGATTAGTTTTTTCTCTTGCCCTAAGCTGCGGTTTTGACCTCAGATTTTTAAACGAATTCGATTGCCGTTGACGCCTCTGCGGTTCTCTTATTACTTTAGGTTGTGGTGCGGGTTTCCTTACAGCCCTCTCTTTTATCTGCTTTCTCTGTGCCGGTGCCGCTGCTTTGGGGCTTTCAGCCTTTACAGATGGCGCCCTTGATTTCTCAACAGCTTTGGGCTGAGGTTTTGGTTTGGCTGACTTCTCACTTGAAGACTTGGCAAATAAAACAGGGCAGGTTACAAAAACTAAAACTGCAATTGCACTTACTAGAATTTGGATTTTTTTACTTAACATTGGAAATCTCCTTTCCGGTTGCCGGTAAGTCCGATAACCTTAAAAGCTTTCAAATGTCAAGCTCGCGAGCCTGATTTTATGAAATCTGTTTCTTTATTCTACTTTGATTATACACCAAATAAATATTTTGTCAAACACTTATTTTAAATAATTGTTTAAATTGTTGTTTTTCAAAAATATTTGCTTAAATTACAAATGCAAAGTTGAAACTTTTGCTGTAATTATTAAACTTGTACCGATATGTAATAAAAAGGAAACTAATTCATGGCAAAATATAAAATAGAACCCGCTCAAAGAATAAAAAGACTGCCCCCGTACCTTTTTGGCAGATTAAACGCGCTCAAGCTCAAAAAACGCCAGGCCGGCATAGACATTATCGATCTTGGCATGGGCAACCCCATGGACGGTGCCCCCCAGCAGGTAGTCGATAAACTCGTCGAAACCTCCAAGGAAGCCAAAAACCACCGTTACAGTGCTTCAAAGGGCATTTATAACCTCCGCAGGGAAATGGCGAGAAAGTACGACCGCAAATACAACGTCCAGCTCGACCCAGAAACCGAAGTCCTCGCCACTATCGGCTCAAAGGAAGGTTTCAGCCACATGTGCCTGGCGATGCTCGAACCAGGCGACAACGTCATCGTCGCCGATCCGTACTTCCCAATCCATTTATATGCCGTAGCTCTGGCAGGCGCTAACGTGATAACCGTCCCCCTGGGCAATGACGAAACATTCCTTGAAAAGATCGTTTACCTCTGCGAGCATATTTACCCAAAACCGAAAATGCTGATTTTGAATTACCCGCACAATCCAACAGCCATGACAGTTGATGACGGTTTCTTCGAACCGATAGTCAAACTCGCTAAAAAATTCAATTTCTGCGTTATTCACGATTTCGCTTACGGCGATACCTGTTTCGACGGCTACAAAGCCCCAAGTTTCTTGCAGGTAAAGGGCGCAAAAGACGTAGGCGTTGAATTCTCAACCCTGTCAAAGCCCTATAATATGGCCGGTTTCCGCATTGGTTTCGGCGCTGGTAATGCTCTAATGCTCGATGCTCTTGCAACCATCAAAGGATATTACGATTACGGCATATTTCAGCCTCTGCAGATATGCTCAATACTCGCATTAAGGGATTGCGATGAGTTCATCCTAGGACAAAACGCAAAATATCAATCTCGCAGGAATGTTGTCTGCAAATATCTCAAGGAACTAGGATGGGAATTCCAGCTCCCAAGAGCATCAATGTTTGTCTGGACAAAAGTTCCCACAGAACACCTAAAAGGCAAAGGCAGCATAGATTATGCTATGGATCTGATGGAAAACGCGAACGTTTCAATTTCACCGGGCCGGGCTTTTGGTGAAAACGGCGAAGACCACATGAGAATTGCACTGGTAGAAAACGAAAAAAGATTGATGCAGGCTATGAAAAACATCAAAAGATATGTCCAGAAAAACAGTTAATTTATTAAAAAAATAAAATTAAAACCCTGTTTTCAGTAATAAAATCAAGGTTTTCTTAAAAAATCACAATTTATTTAAAAATTTATTTGACTCAGTTTCTCTTTTATGCTTAAATGGTAAATGAGAAAGCTAGTCATAACGGGGTTGGAGAGAACTCGACTGAAGCAGAAATAAGATTGTTCTAGAAGTTGTGTTCTTTGTACATTTTTAATATCGATCATTTAATTGCCAAGTTTTACCGCAAGTTTAATTATTTGCAATTGTGGTAATTAGTGCATCTTTTCTATCCGTATGGGGCGGAGAAGACTTTGACGTTTCGGAGAAAACTCTGGTAAATCGTAGCGCCTCCTGTGCGCAAACAAGTTAATACAGGACTGTGTTTTTCCGAAATAAATAACGTTAAGTCTGAAAGGTGGGAACAATGTCAGTAAAAATGAAAAAATTAGTTTTAGTTGTAGTAAGCCTGATGGTATGTGCTTCGTTTGCACAGGCTATCTCGGTAAACCTGGGTGATTCAGGTTGGGCAATGATAATTAACCCCGATGTACAAGCGGTGGGTAAAGTTAGCATTCCTTACGTTTTTGGTGTTGTAAATGATTCAGTTGTTATCGAAATCGACAAAACCTTTGGTAGATGGCCCGATGAATTCGGGATCTTCGACCCTATCGTTGTAGAGTTTGAAAAAATTAACGAAAATGCTGTTTCGAATATCGTTATACGTGACGAATATATCGTAAACAACACAGGCTACCAGTGGCATGATTTCCACATGTTCCTGGCGGTTTCTGAAAAACGAGAAGCAGGTTTCAATCCACAATCTATGCCGCACGGCGGACAGTTGGAAAAAGTTTATTACAGCAATTACGGTCTCGGCTACAACGAACTGCCGACTCAATTGAATTTCGAAAATACTGAAGGTGACGGCGTAAATTTCGAACCATCAGGACTTGATGTATTCAGACCAGGTTACGTATCCGGAAATATATCAATAGTTACTAATCCTGATATGCAGGTCGGTGAAAGATTCCTCTTAAAAGAAATCCCGACATTGGTGCCCGAACCGGCAACAATTGCACTGCTTGTATTTGGAGCTTTACCTGCGGTACTTAAAAGAAAACGTCTGGCGTAAGACCGAACAAACGAAATTCTTAAATAAGGTAACCGAACAGTGAAATACAATATAAAAAAATCAATATTATCCTTACTGCTGATTGCATTTGTTGCACCATTTTCAAATGCCGGTTCAGTTACGCTCGGCGATAGCGGTTGGGCTATGATCTCTTCTGGAGATTCCGTAAACGTTCATGTAGATAGTGTCGGTTTCGATGAAGTAACTATACGCTTGGAAAAAACCTTTACAGGAGATATTGACGAATTCGGTTTCTTCAATCCAATTCTTATCGAATTTGAAAAAATATCTGAACTCGCTAGATCATCGATAATCATCGACAGCGAAATGGTTTTAAATAACACAAATCATACATGGCATGATTATCACATGCAGCTCGTGATTGATCCTTTCAATCCCGAAGCTGGCTTTACAAAATCAGCTCCAGACGGCGATAACTTGGAAGGTGTAAGCTACCAGCAGAACTACGGTTATTATGGGCTGCCGATTCAGCTTGACTTTTTAAACACCCAAGGCAGCGGAGTTGATCCAGAAACTACGTTCAACCCCGGACTTGTAAGCGGAGATATTTTAATCCAGACAAATGTTACAGAAATGGAAATCGGCGATCGTTTCGGCCTTAAACAAGTGCCGACAATTCCCGAACCAGCCACGGTTCTCTTGCTGGTACTAGGTGCAGTTCCTGCGATTGCCAAACGCAAAACTAATACGCGTTAATATGGAGAAGGATGGTGATTAGTATGAGAAACATGATTAGTAAAAATGTAATAAAAGTTATGTTCATTGCGGCAGTTATCACCCCCGCTATCTGCAATGCCCAGCAATATGTATTACTGGCGAAACCGTCGCCTGTAAATGCGGGCACAGTACAAACAACCCCAAGTGATAACGGCATGGTAACTCTGTCCGCACAAGCAAGAGACGGCTACCAGTTCGTTTACTGGCTCGGCGATGTTTCTGACCCTGTCGCTCAAACTACTTCTGTTTCAACTGATTCACCAAAGTTGGTTATTGCAATTTACGAACGCACCGACTATGAAACCCAGATACCTCTGGGATCTGCCGGCGGAATAATGAATACCGCAAGTAACGCAAGAAATAATGCCCCCGGTCCAGGACCTTCTGTAGTTACCGGTGCGGCACCATCTGCGCCTGTCAAACCATTCGTACCTGTAATACCAAATTTCGATTTCCCGGAAAACCCAGACCAGCCCGAAGAGCGTTTTGATGACGCACCTCCGGTCCCCGACGAACCGATACCGGAACCATCAACTCTGACGCTTTTTGCCTTAGCTGGTTTGGCATTGATAAAAACCAAAAGAAAATAATTGATATACCCGAAAGGATTTGTGATGAATAAGTTATCAGTTCTAATTTTATTGCTGTCAGTGGCAGCTCTAAACGCCAGCTCATTATATCTTCCGCAAAGTTACACGTGGCAGGGCTATTCGTTCTACAACGAAAATGACATAAGCGTACGTCTTGAATACGCCGTATATGACACTGCCAATTCAGAAGATATGTCAAGCATTTCTGCCAGCAGCTACACCAATCTTGCAAGCCAGGGCGAAGGCCAGTTCATCTATACATATCAGATATTCACAAACCCGGATACCAATTCTGGATACCTTGCAGTTGACACTTTCAGACTGCTGGGCTTCGACACCTCGTCAATTCTCGACAATACAACCATCGATGACGGCATGGACGATGTAAACACAGAAGGTATCGCGCTGGATGCTTCTTCAACTGTCGATGACGGCACATCCTTCGGGTGGAACTTCCAGACTGTTGACCTCGGCGAAGGCAACCGTTCATACTTCCTTACTTTCACTTCAGATTTTTCACCCATAGCAGGCGAATATGAAATAACTGCTAATGATAATGGAGTCTCTGTCCCGGGAACCGGAGACGAAACAGGAACAGGTGACCAAAGTGGAAACGATGTACCCGAACCGGCAACTATGATGCTTTTGGCAGCCGGCACAATTGGATTGCTCCGAAAAAAAGTAAACCGTTAACTAGAATCGCAAGCGGATTGAAATTGGAAGAGCAGACCAATTCTTAAGTGATCCGCTGAGCGAGACAATATCGGCTTCTTATCCCCGAAGCCAGATCTAAGCTTGTTTAACTGCCTTTTACGAGGAGGGTAGATAAATAAGCAAGACCAGGCTGATTTGAAAAGTGATGACTTTTTCAGATCAGCTTTTTTTTATCCTTTCCTGAAAACCGCCACTACATTATCAACTTCGACAACGAAAAGCCGATTATCACCTTCAAAGTCAACCGGTATCGCGCCTTTAGGATTGAACAAAACCTTATCGTACTGCCGCAATGGTATCTCGGGCAGATTTTCAACCTCTGTCGAAACCGCAACTATCCTCCCGGTTATAGTGGGTATCTCAATATTATCAGGCAGCTGAATCCCGCCTTTGGTCTGCTTCTTATCTTCATCCTTGCGGATCAAAACCCGCTTTCCTACAGGCTCAACAATTTCAATCGGACCTGAAGGGATATCATTTTCGTTAAATTTTTCCAACTTTTTTCCTTTTTTCCCAATTACAATAAAAAGTAATAGAGCTTCAAATTTTCAAGATTGATCCTTGAACTTGCCGATAGATTAAGAAGAAAATATTCTTCCTCCTTCCGGCAGTAGTGTGTCTCACCGTGCACTACTGCTATTTTTTCTCCGTCTTTTTCGTAGCTTTTTTGGTAGCTTTCTTAGTTGTTTTTTTAGCTTTCTTATTTCTGCCGAGAATTTCATCAGCTTCTTCGATCGTCTCAGGCGGCCACTTACCTTCTTTTTGTAGCTCTTTAAGATTATCAGTCATCTTTCCGCTAACGATCGTCCTGCATCTCGGGAACCTGTTACAGCCCAAAAACGGCCCGCGTTTACTCTGCCTGACAACCAGCTCGCCCTTTTTACATTTGTGACACGTAATACCGGTCGGTTCCGGCGGCGGCGGGGGCGGAACGGCGTTTCCTTCCTTATCCAGCTTCATAATCGTTTTGCAGTGCGGATAATCGCTGCAGCCCAAAAATCTCCCAAACCTGCCGGTCTTTTTCGCCATCGGCTTACCGCAATTGGGGCACTTCGTATCAACGACCTCTTCCTCGACCATTTTTCCTTCTTTATCACAAGGACAAGCATATTTGCATTCCGGATAATCGCCACAGCTCAAAAATCTTCCGTTCTTTCCAAACCGGTAAACCATCGGCTTACCGCATTCCGGACATGTATATTCAGAAGGAGTAGTCTCTGCCTTAGCGTGTTTCATCTCTTCGGTCGCATGATCGAGATTTTCCTTGAACGGGCCATAAAATTCATTAAGAACCTTCACCCAATCCAGATGCTGCTCTTCAATCTTATCAAGCTGCTCTTCCATGTGGCGGGTAAAAGCGATATCCATGATCTTCGGAAAAAACTCACTCAACTTATCGGTAACAACTTCGCCAACATCGGTCGCATGAAACTTCCTGTCAATCTGTTCAACATATTTACGATTCTGAATAGTCGAAATAATCGAAGCATAAGTACTAGGCCGCCCGATCCCCTCCTTTTCCAATGCTTTAACCAGCGATGCTTCAGTATATCGTGCCGGAGGCTTTGTAAAATTCTGATGCGCCTGAACATCAACAACCGCAAGCTCCTGCTTCTCACTCAAAGGCGGAAACTGTTGATCATTTGTCGATGTTGACCAAACTTTGCTGAACCCGTCAAAAACCTTTATCCTTCCATTGGCCCTATACATCGCGGTATCACTATTATTCTTACCGGTGATCTCAACATTTGTTACATCCCACTGAGCCGGAGCCATCTGGCATGCCACAAATCTTCTCCATATCAAATCATACAGCTTAAACTGATCCGGTTTCAAATACTGCTTAATATCTCCCGGCCTCAAATCAACATCGGTAGGGCGAATCGCTTCGTGAGCGGCCTGAGCATTTTTCGAAGATGAAAAGAAATTCGGCTTTTCAGGCAGATACTCCTGACCAAATCTTTCCCCGATAAACTTCCTTGCCACCTCCAAAGCCTCTCTCGAAAGCTGCATACTATCAGTTCTCATGTAAGTGATCAAACCAACAGAACCCATCGAACCAAGCTCCATACCTTCATATAACTGCTGAGCCACAGACATCGTCTTGCTTGTAGAAAAGCCGATCCGATTCGCCGCGGTCTGTTGAAGCGTAGAAGTAATAAACGGCCCTGAAGGTTTAGACTGAGAACGTTTTGTTTCGATATTTGTAATTGAAAACGATGATCCTTTAACCGCTTCGTAAACCTTCTCTGCCTCTTGCTGGTTATCTGCCTTAAAACTCTCGCCATTGAACTTGACCAAATCAGCCTTAAATGAATTATGCTCACCCAGCCATTGATATTGCTTCTCAATCGTCGGCGTTTTATCATCTTCATCAGCCGACATAAATTCCGCCCACTGCCCGCTATAATCTTTATCCAGATCAGAGCTGAAAACCGCCGGAATGAGCCAGTACTCCTTGGGATCAAAAGCCTGTATTTCTCTCTCCCGCTCGACAACTATCTTCACCGCAACCGACTGAACCCTTCCAGCCGATAAACCCCTCGCAACTTTCTTCCACAAAAGCGGGCTTATCTGGTAACCTACAATTCTGTCCAGAATCCTTCTGGCCTGCTGGGCATTGACTTTATCCACATCCAGCTTGCCCGGATGATCAAACGCCTCATTGATAGCGTTTTTCGTTATCGCGTTAAATATCACACGGTAAGTTTTCTCATCAGGAACCTTCAATATCTCCGAAAGATGCCACGCAATGGCTTCCCCTTCACGGTCAAGGTCAGTCGCCAGAAAAAGTCTATCACAATCTTTAGCGATTTTTTTCAGCTCAGTAACGGTTTTTTTCCTGCCCGTAGTTATCTCATAAGTCGGCTTAAAATTATCTTCAATATCAACACTGATACCCTTGCTCGGCAAATCCCTCACATGGCCCATAGAAGCTTTGACCACATATTCAGGACCAAGATATTTATTGATCGTTTTAGCTTTGGCAGGTGACTCAACTATCACAAGCGACTGATTGTTGTTTGTACTTGTTTTCTTAGCCATAAATAAAAATATAAATAATTTTAAATAATTTCTTAACTTTATGTGTTTAGTGTAAGGACAAATAACAAATTTGAGTAGTAAACGTCAAGCAAAAAAGCTTTTTTTTACTTAGACACTCCTTATTTGCCGATTTTTCCTCAAAAAAACCCTGATAATTCAGATATTTACAAACCAAATAGCTTTTGTGTTCGTATATTTAAATAGAAAAGTTAAATAGTTAAAATAGGAGGTTATCATGAACCCTATAGTAACAATAAAACATTGGTCTCACGACCATAACTGGCACCACAAAGGACAATACAGCGATAAACTTACTCACAGCCCACTTTTCTGGCTTATTTTGGCTCTTTTGGCATTTGTCGTATTGATGGTATTTTTGGGTTACTTCACTGGCGGAAATCCAAACCTCGAACCTTACCCATACTTCCATCCATACGGAGTTGGCCCATGGCCGATTTATCCATAAATGCCAAACTTGAAGTAAGTTAGCTAAATTAGTTTGTTCAAAAGAGGCTTGAGTTTCTTTAAAGCGTTGCCCCGGTGACTTATTTCGTTTTTTTCGGAACTGGTCATCTGGGCAACTGTTTTATTTTGTTCCGTCACCCAGAATATAGGATCATAACCAAACCCGTTTTCACCAATTTCGTTACTGGTTATAACCCCTGATACCGTACCTTGAGTCTCCAGAAGTATCCTTTCCGGGCTGGCCGCACACAAACAGCATACAAACCTCGCCGAACGTTTACCATCCGGCACATCTTTCATTAAATTAAGAACTTTTTCTATGTTTTTATGGTCTATAAGCCCCCGATCCTTATCCTTGGCCCCCGAAAATCTCGCACTATTGACCCCCGGCTGACCATCAAGCGCATCGATCATCAATCCAGAATCATCCGCGATAACCCAGCAGCCAGTCTGAGCCGCATACCCGCTCGCCTTTTTCCGGGCATTTTCAATAAACGTCTCGCCATCTTCGACAACTTCGCTCAGATCAGGAAAATCTGAAAGACACTTCCATTCAACGTCACCATCCAGCATCGTCGAAAGTTCCGCGAATTTACCCGGATTCGTGGTTGCAATTACGATCGTTCTACTCATCTTACTCACACATCAACATCTTCAAAAGTGCCCGCTGAAAATGAAGCCTGTTTTCAGATTGATCGAAGATAACTGAGTTTTTGCTCTCGGCCACCTCATCAGTAATTTCATACCCCCGATAAGCCGGCAAACAGTGCATGATCTTGGCATCCGGACAAAGATTAATCAAATCACTATTGACCTGGAAACCTTCAAAATCCGCCACCCGTTTCGCCTTTTCATCTTCCTGGCCCATGCTAACCCAGGTATCAGTATAGACAACATCTGCATCCTTAACCGCAGATTCAACATCGTTAAACTGCTCTACGCTCCCCCCCGCAATCGCATTGGCCCGCTCGATCGACTCGTTATCCAGTTCATAGCCAACAGGCGATGCCACCGTAAATTTCATACCCAGCTTCGCACATCCAAATGCCAGAGAACGCGCCACATTATTACCGTCACCGATATAAGTTAACTTCACACCCTCAAGACTGCCAAGATGCTCTTGAATCGTAAGAAAATCTGCCATCGCCTGGCAAGGGTGAGAATGGTCACTCAAGGCGTTGATAACCGGAACGCTGGAATAATAAGCAAGTTCCTGTATGGTTTTATGCTCGAATGTCCTGGCCATTATCCCGCCGACATACCTGCTCAAAACCCTCGCCATATCCTTCACCGGTTCACGCCCCCCAACCGGTCCGCTCAGATAAATCGCATTCCCGCCAAGATCGGTCATCGCCACTTCAAAACTCATACGCGTCCTTAGCGAAGGCTTTTCAAACAGCATCGCCAGCGTCTGCCCCTCAAGACAAACATCACGCTTGCCGTTTTTATACATAACCTTTAAATTTGCACTCAATGTGAGCATCTCTTGTAACTGTTCGGCATTGTAATCATTTATAGCTAAAAAATCTTTCATAATCAGCTCATTTCATTTAATACATTATCAAGAATTTCCAAAGCTTTATCTGCCTGGTCTTTAGTTACATTCATACAAGGCATAAAACGAATAACACTTCCCTGTGTGCAGTTGATTCGCAGGCCCTTTTCCATGCACCTGCTCACGATCTCCGCTCCCTGGATATTCAGCTCAATCCCGATCATCAAGCCAACACCTTTGACCTTTTGAATCACCGGCAGCCGTTGCGCCATTCCATCTATCCTTCCGCGGATGTAGCTGCCCATTTCCAAAGCATTTTCAAGCAGATTTTCTTCTTCAATCGCTTCAATAGTCGCAATAGCAGCCGCACACACAAGCGGGTTTCCGCCGTAAGTCGATGCATGCGTACCCGACACAAGCGCCTTTGCCACTTCGCCTTTAGCCATCATCCCGCCAAGCGGCGTACCGCCCCCAAGCGCCTTAGCCATTGTTACAATATCAGGCTCAACCGAGTAGTTCTGATAACCGAACCATTTTCCGGTCCTTCCCATTCCGGTTTGAACTTCATCCAATATCATCATTGCCCCATTCTCATCACAAAGCTCCCTGATCGCCTGCATATACTCATCAGTAGCAACATTTATACCGCCCTCACCCTGGATCGGCTCGATCATCACACCGCAAACTTCATCAGTAAACGCCTCTTTCAATGCCTCCACATCATTATAAGGCACATAAACGAAACCCGGCATCATCGGCATCAGACCCTTATGCTTTTGCGGCTGACCAGTCGCCGAAGCCGTCGCAAACGTTCTGCCGTGAAAACTTCCATAAGCGGTTATAAACTTGTATTTACCCTCTGCGGTAGCTAAACGCGCCAGCTTCAAAGCCGCCTCATTAGCCTCAGCGCCGCTGTTACAGAAAAAGCATTTACCGCCAAAACCTCTTTCGCTTAGCATCTCGGCAAGCCTGCCTTGTTTCTCATTATAAAAGGTATTGTCAATATGCAGCAGCTCACCCGCCTGTTTTTTAATTGCTTCAACAACTTTCGGATGACAATGACCGATCGCCGAAACCGCCCAACCCGGAAACATATCCAGTATCTCATTACCTTCGGCATCCCAGATATAACTGCCGTTGCCTTTTACTATGCATTTGGCCAGCCGAACTGCGTCGTAATTTCCGATTACATACTTACTGAACTTTTCAATAACTTCTTGTGTATTTACATTTTCCATTTATTTTCCTTTATGGCTATAAGCCTTACTTAATTATCTCTGTACCAACTCCCGTGCTGGTATAAATTTCCAAAAGCAGCGAATGTTCAACTCTCCCATCGATAATGTGAGCCTTGCCCACACCGCCATCCAGCGCATCGATACACGCCTGTACTTTTGGCATCATCCCGCTGGTGATAACCCCTTGTTCGATCAACTCTTTAATCCCGTCTTCATTAAGACTCGATATCCTGCTCTCGGGATCATTTATATCGGTCAATATCCCATTAGTATCACTTAAAACAACCAGTTTTTCCGCCTTTAATTCCGCCGCCAGCTTACCTGCCGCTGTATCGGCATTGATGTTCAGCTTGCTTCCGGTCTTATCTATAGCAACCGGGGCGATAACCGGTATAGTCCCCGCACTGCAAAGCTTTTTAACAAGCGACGAATTGATCTTTATCACCTCTCCAACATTGCCAAGGTCGATCTTCCTGCCGTCATCCGTTGAAAGCCTCAACTGCTGGCCGAACAACACACAGCTGCTAAGCGAATGAAGACCCATAACATCGAATCCCAACCCTTCGAGAAAATCACACATTGGCTGATTGACCTTATGCACCAGCGTATGTTCTACGATAGAAAGCGTGCGTTTGTCGGTATATCTCCTGCCATGCACCCATGTCGGCTCTAAACCCGATTCTTCCATCGCCCGGTTAATTGCCTTACCCCCGCCGTGCACTATCACCGGATGTATCCCAACCGTAGCCATAAAAGCGACATCGGCCAGAAGTTTCTTCTGAAGCTCTAAATCATCCATAATACTCCCGCCCAGTTTAACAACCACAATTTTGTTCTTAAACTGGCGGATATACTCCATTGCCTCAATCAAGGCCTTAGCTTTATTTATGGCTTCTTGCATTTTAAACTCTCTTAATTTCAAGTAAAAACAAGCAGTTAATTGTATCTCCACCAAATATTCCAGTCAAGAAAAACCGTAAAAACTCGTAAATTTTGCAATTATCGGTCTTCAGGCACAAAAAAACTCCTGCAAAAAACATTTTTTTAACAATTCCCGAACAAAACTCATTTTTGCTTGTACAAATAAACGATTCAATTATAATGATTTTCCCACAGGCAAGAGGTTCACCCCAGCCTCTTGTCGAATTCGGGCCGGCGCTGCCCCTCCTGCGTCGGCCTCTTTTTTTATACTTTCACAAAAAAAACCCGCCTCTTGGACGGGTTCAAATTTCAACATCCTATTTTCTGTCAATTCACCGAATTGACATCATTAACATCGGCAGTTTCAATTTCAGGTTCGGGTTCAGGAGCATCTTCAATCAAATCTTCCAGCGTTTTGTCGAAATTTCCACCTTTATACGACGCCACCTTGTAGACCCAGCCTTTATGCAAAGCGTTAAATTTCGCTGAATTATCCCGAGCCAAAAGTTTCTTTTCCTTCTTTTTAAGCTCTTCTTCCGACTCATCCTGGCTTATCTCGATCTGCGACATATCGGTAAACTTGCTCGAAACTTTCAGATAATAATCCTGCCCGCTTTCCTTCTGCCCAACTTCGACGGTATAAACAGTCGAATCATCGAGCTCTGCCACATAAGTCGTATCAAACTTTACATCCTCAACTTTGCCGATACCATTCACATCAGAAAAATTCAACCCTGCCAAAGCATTGAAAACCTTAACATACTCATCTTCCTTAAGCTTTTTTCCTTCCGGGATAGCCGTCAAAAACTTAACCTCATTCGAACCCGGCTCGCTTGCCATCTCGTAACTACCGCCGTCATATTTAACCGCAACTTTTCTGACATCTTCTTTAGCCACGTCCAGCAGCTTTGTATCCATATAATCTCTGGCACTGGCGTTAAACCACGTGCTGTCAGAAGTGGTACTCACCTTATTTCCTCCAACAAGCCTCACCGCTGTTGAACCCGAATCAAGCGACTTACCAACGATAACACCGGTTATAACCTTATCTTCGCTATCATAAAAAGTCACTGCCCGTTCCGCACTGTCATCGGTCACCAATAGCTCCGAATAAAGTTTCTCATCCTCGGTCAAAACTTCACCAGCGACCTTGATATCCAGAACATTCTTTATAAGATTATTAACCTTCTTCATGTCCGCCGAATAGTTATCTCTCTCAGCTATGGCGAAACCCTGTCCATGTCGAACCAACGTAACCTTATCCTCGCCCGAAGCCACAGAAATCTTCGCGATCTTTTCAGGATTGAAACCCTGTATCAACGGACTCTCAGCCGCAACCGTCACCGTCTGCACACTTGCCAGCTTCGATGTCGCAACCGCGACAACAACCATCAAAACTGCCGCTATACCAAGAATAGTAAGATTCTTATTACTCATATCTTTGTCTCCATAATTGCAGATTATCTTCTTTACGCATCACTCGCATGAGAAATATACTGTCTCTTCCGCATACTCCTGCGAACACCCAATCCGATCGCGATTAGCAGTATCAACGCCGGACCCGGCAGCGTATTATAATTGCGAAGCTCGGCTTTGAGGCTCTCAATCTTCTCACGCTTTTTATTCTTAACTTCACGCAGCCTCAACTGAGCGTCATAAAGCTTCTTCTCGAGCTCTGCCTTTTTCGCCAGAACTTCGTTGCCCAGTATCGCATCGGCTCCATCGTTCGAAACGATCTTATTCAGCTCAGCCTGGAAAGTCTGTATCTCGGTATTGATCCGCTCTTCCTCTTCAAGTGTCGCCTTTGCAACTTCGGACTCGATATCATCAACAACTTCGAAATTCCGCTTGATATTACCTTTAGACCGAATACTGATAAGCTCGCTCGAACCTGCCAGATTATCAGCAGCATTGATCAGCATCGCAGCGTTATCCGCAACCGGAATACTGCCAAAGAAATTCTGCTGATATGCCAGCATATCCGTCATGAAATCCACATCTGCAAAAACAACCACATTGCAATTCTGGTCAGCTTTAGCTAACCCGCTCAAATGCTTCTGGCTATTTGGATCATTCGCATCCGTCAACGTAATTCCCTCAGGAAATGCCGACTCGAACTTACCTGTCACCTGGTAACCAATATGCACTGCCGAAGTGCCTTCATAGAACTTGCTCATCAAAACCTTCGGATTGAGCATCATCAATTCATAAGGACTCGACACCGCCCACGAATTACCCCGCTCGGTCGTACTCACCAGCGGTATCCTCTTAATCGCCGACCCGTTCGCATCCGTTGCACTTTCCATCAATATACCAGAAAACAAAACTCGCACATCATTAAGCTGCGCCGAAATAATATTGTCCTGGTTGAAACAGCTCCGCTTGTTCAGATTCAAAAACGCTATGATCTTCTCAGGCATCATCCCTTGCCTAAGCGACGTGGTAACCGCAAGCTCTCTATCGCCTGCAAACTTATCCTCGGGCATATACAAGCCCCATTTTTCCAGCAGCACGTTCAGATTAGAACTCGAACTATGCTGATCCGGCTGCATCATCATTTGCTGCTGTTCAGGCTGATCAGCGATAGCATGCGGATCCACACAAACTATCGTCTTGCCGCCGCTCAAAACAAACTGATCTATCGCAAACAGCGTCTGCTCAGAAAGCTCCTTCGGATGAACGACCATCAAAATATCAACATCGGTAATTTCATTCACATCCGTTGGAATACTCTCAACTTCATACTTCATCCTCAGCTGTTCGATTATCGTCCATGCCGGGTTCGGCCGCTTGCCCTGCATAGCCATCATCTGGGCCATGTAACCTGTAACATCATCACCCATCACAGGCAATGAACTAAGCACACCGATTTTGCTCTTTTCACGCGTTATCGCAGTATCTATCAGATAACTGATATCGTACTCGACGAAATCTTTCCTGCCCGGGTCGAACATTTCGATCGTCTTATTTACACCAAGCGGCGTCTGCAGAACCAGCCCGAAAATAAAACTCTCATCCTCACTCATAGGCACACGTTTTAAACCATACTTGATCGCCTGTGCCTCTTCCTCGGAATACGGCCGCGGATCGATCACCTCAAATTCCAGCAAACCATTCGACTGATTCGCATACTCTTCCATCAGCGACCGCACAAAATAAAAATAATTGTTATAGAACCTGATATTGTCAGGCCCTTTCATCGCTGCAGTCTTTGTATAAAACAGCTTCAGCTTGACCGGCTGGCTAAGCTTCCCAAGAATTGCCTTTGTACCGTTACTCAACGTATAAAGCTTCTGCTCGGTAACATCAACTTTCAAATTTCTGCCGATATTGCTGATTATGCTTACAGCAGAAACCATTATCACAATGATAAAAACAACCGCTAATATTGCTTTAAATGTCCTGTTCATTTATGCTGCCTTCCTTTCCTTGAGGATAACAATACAACCTGCGATCCACCCGGCAATAAGCACCGCAAAGAATCCAACATCGCCCAAACGAAGAACACCTCTCTGCATCGATTCATAATGACCAAGCACGCTCATGTTCTCAAACATGTTAACCGCCATTGACGGCAAAACGCTTGATAAATAATCTATCGTGCTCGGCATCCCCGCATAAATCAATACTGCACATGCCGCCACAGAAAGAATGAAACTTATGACCTGGTTTTTACTCACTGCCGAAAAGAAACTTCCAACTGCCAGAAATCCCCCAGCCATCAAAATGCTTGCAATGTATCCGCTGATTATCACACCGCCATCCGGGTTGCCCAGATATGCCATGGTAAGGGGCATAGGAACCGTAAGCGCCAGTGCGATCACTAAAAACACCCATGCCGCGATAAATTTACCCATAACCGCCTGTGCTATAGTTATCGGCAGCGTAAAAAGCAGTTCGATCGTTCCGCTCTTGCGTTCTTCTGACCAAAGCCTCATCGCCGCACAGGGAACCATAAAAACCAGCAGCAGCGGCAGATTCGAAAAGAACAGCCTCAAATCCGCTTGCCGCATCTCGAAAAAGCCCTGGCTAAACGGCAAATAACCTGCGAAAAACAAAAATATAACCAGAAATACGTATGCCACCGGCGTGGCAAAATACCCTTTCAGTTCTCTCTTGAAAACTGCCATGAAACCATTCATATATAGTCTCCTAAAATCCGTTTATCTAAACCGCGATTTTCTTTTGATGTTGAGTAATTGTTCTAAATACTTCGTCCAGCCCGCAGCCGTACTGAGCTTTGAGCTTGGCAGGGGTCGAATCGGCAAGTATTTTCCCCTTGGAAATGATGATCGATCTTGAACAGACCGCCTCGACCTCTTCGAGAATATGTGTCGAAATGATTATACACTTGTTTTTAGCCATCTGGCTGATGAGTTCCCGCACCTCGTATTTCTGATTCGGGTCAAGCCCGTCAGTGGGCTCATCAAGAATCAGAACCTGCGGGTCATGAATAAGTGCCTGAGCCAGTCCGACTCTTCGCTTATAACCCTTGGATAATGTCTCGATGGTCTGGTGATAAACACTGTCGATTGAACAAAGCGGCACGATTTTATCAATGGCTTGTTTTCTCGCTTTGCCTTTTATGTTCCGGGCATCGCAGATAAAGCTCAAAAAAGATCCAACTGTCATTTCGCCGTAAGACGGGGCATGCTCAGCCAGGTAACCGATCTTTTTCTGAACCGCGATCGGGTCTTTGGTAACATCATGGCTGCACACTACCGCACTGCCTTTATCCGGCTCCAAAAATCCCGTGATCATCTTCATCGCGGTACTCTTTCCCGCCCCGTTTGGTCCTAAAAAACCCAGAACCTCTCCTTTTTCCACCTGAAAACTTATCCCATCTACCGCTGTTATTGGCCCAAAACTCCGGCTCAATCCTTTTACTTCAATTTCCGCCATAGTTCTCTCCTTGCGTCATTAATATTGAAATTAGCATCTGACTTCTTAATCTCGAATTCTAAACTAATCTATCCAAAATTTTTTACCTGTCAATACTTTTAAAAGCTTCGAAGGTTCGATTTCGGATAAAAAAAATGACAAATTTTCATCCTCAGAGTTGCCATTTTAATGCTGATAATGCAGTTTCCAAGACAAATAATGATTGAAACCTGTAGCTAAATAGCTATAATCACCACAAACGCTCGTTTTCTTACAAGGATTGGATGATTATATGCAAAAATTATGGATTTTACAAGTCTTTGTAATCTCTGCACTTACCACAGGTTTGTGCTCTGCCCAGACTCCATCCCAGCTGCTCGGTGGTACCGACCTTTACTTAAACGCCAACACAGTTGGCACCTCAAAATCAGGTGCCGGTGAAAATCTGGCCTTTTTTCACGGCGACTTTTCCCTCGTAGTTGGCAACTCAACCTATAAATCTGACCAGGCCTTGGTAATCATCGAACCGATTACAACTGATTATCTGGGAAAGACTTATACAGTCTACCGCACAAAAGTTTATCTCGAGGGAAATATCCAGAAACCCGGCCCTAAACACGTTCCAAAGGTCGATATCTTTTTCGAATCGGCATATCAGGGCACCGGACTGGCACTTACTTTTGATGTAACAGGTCAGGTCTACGCCACTGCAGCCGAGCACAAGTCAGAAAATATCTCTGCTTTACCGATTTACGGAAAAGCAGTCCAAATCCTCGATAAAATGGAAAAACAAAAACTTCTTACGGTCATTCAACCCGATGCTCAGGTTCCAAAGATCGAAAGGATCATTT
>CAZITB010000039.1:4385-21300 GCA_964542055.1 uncultured Candidatus Kuenenia sp. | reverse complement strand
ATCCCGTTTTCCACACCAGATAATATTTGAACCTGGTCTTTTTCGCTTCTCGGGGTTGAAAGATCACTTTGCCCCGGACGCCTGCGGTCAAGCTGAGGTTGAATATCCTGCTCAGAAAGTTCTATCTTAGAAGGGCACCCGTCAACGATACCACCCACTGCCGCACAATGTGATTCTCCAAAAGTAGATACTTTGAACAATGTTCCAAATGAGCTAGACATATTTCATTCCTGAATGAGATTTTGCGTTTTCAAAATTTTCATTACCTTTTCTACCGTTTCTGAAATAGATAATTCAGTGTTATCAATTGTAAAATCAGCCATATCCTTGTAAATCGAATGCCGCTGCTGGCACATATTCCTCAAATTCTCTAAAACCGGGTTATCCCTCAAAAAAAGCGGGATACCCTTTACTTTCATCCGCTCAAAAATTACCGCAGGATCGGTCTCTAAGTATATCACAGGCCCAAAACTTTTCAAAATTTTTCGATTCTCACCGTCAAGAACAGCACCTCCCCCCGGAGCAACAACATAACCGGACTTACCTTCTAAATTTTGGATAACCTTCTTTTCAATTGCAAGAAAAACTCCTCTGCCTTCCTTGACGATAATGTCACGGTAACATAATTTTTTACCATGCTCTTTAAAGAAATTAACTTCAATTTCTTTATCAGTATCCACGAAATCCATGTCAAGTTTTTCAGCCAGTTCCAAACCTGTTGCACTTTTACCGCAGGAAGCGAATCCTATAAAAACAATATTCATTTACTCATCACCGCCAGATAGATACTACCATTCTATTTTCCCCCCAAGACCTTTCATTACCTTTGGAAATCCAGGAAAAGTAACATCGATCGCCTCTTTGCTGGTAATTGTACTCACACCTTCACACCCCATACCCGCCAAAGCCATAGCCATCACTATCCTGTGGTCGTGATATCCTTCAAAATCTCCAGCCGCACATTTCGACGGCGATATCACCATTCCATCACTCAGCTGTTCAACATCGGCCCCTAGTTTTGCAAGCTCTTTAGCCATGCAGTCGATCCGGTCGGTTTCCTTTACCCGTGCCTGTGATACGTTGTACAGCCTTGTTTGTCCCTCGCTAAATGCTGCCGTAACTGCCATCGCCGGCAATGCATCAGGGGTACGGTTCATGTCGATTTCACATCCTTTCAATTTGGATGCCTTCACGCGAATCCCGTCTTCCTGAGCGGTAATATCCGCACCCATCAACCGTAGATAATCAACAACCGCTTTATCAGGCTGGCTGTCTGAAAAATCCAAACCTTTTATCAATATATCACTGCCTTCCAGAAAAGAGCCCGCACATAAAAAAAATGTCGCACTGCTGAAATCGGCAGGTATTCGTTTCTCAAAGGCCTGATAAGACTGGCCGCCCAAAATCTCGAAATGTTTCAAGTCTTCATCAAATTTAAAACAGATCTCCTGCCATTCTAGCCAATCCATTGTTATCCTGACATAATCAGGCTCATTCAACAAGCTCACATCGATCACACTGTCACCCTCTGCCAGAGGACAAGCAAGCAGCAGGCTCGACAAAAACTGGCTGGTAACACATTCGATCTCAGTTCTGCCGCCTTTTAGCTTGCCGGATATCTCAACCGGTGCTTTGCCGTTATTTTTGACTGATATTGCCTTAACGCCAAGTTCATTAAGCGAATTCAAAAGTCTCGCAACAGGCCTGTTTTGTATTTGCTGATCACCTGTAAATAAAATCTTAACGTTTTCATCCACAAGACTTGCCGACCCCAAAGCGATTCTTAAAGTAGTTCCGGAGTTCCCAACGTCAATAACGTCGTCCGGTGCCTTTATCTTCCCGCCGGTCCCTTTTATAATCCACTTCTGGTCATCGCTTGTATCTATTTCCGCCCCCAAAGCCCGGTAGCATTTCACAGCACTAAGTGCATCACTGGATATAAGAGGATTGTAAATTGTACTTACCCCATTTCCCATCGAAGCCACAGCTACCCCGCGGATTGTATGCGATTTCGAAGCAGGAATATCAACTTCGCCGGCCAATACAGATTTTTCGACTTTCAAATTCAAAATTCATCTTTCAAAACATTTTGCTTAAACATATTAACAAAATCAAGACTTACGAGCAACAAATATTAACCAATGCCGCAAATTCCCACCAAAATTATTGATTTAAGCTTCAAATCTGCTATAATCGCTCAAAACATTCACCGTAAAATCGGCAAAAAGGGACTTACATGGATATCATCTTAAAATCACAGGAAATAGCCCGGATTATCGATAAATGTGCCCTTTGGATATCCGGTTTAGATTGTCCAAAGTCACAAATTGCATTAATAGGAATCAGAAGCAGGGGAGTCTTTCTCGCCCAAAGACTGGCAGAAAAACTAAACGAAACTTCCAAATCCCAAATCCTACTCGGAACCCTGGATATAACTTTGTACAGGGATGATCTCCACGATCCACGTGGCAACCAGCAACCGCTGGTCAGGAGTTCGGACATCAATTTCGATATTACCGGCAAAACAGTCATTCTTATCGATGACGTATTATATACCGGCAGAACTATAAGAGCCGCAATGGATGCATTGATCGAATTTGGCAGACCCCGTTGCATAAAACTGGCAGTTCTGGTTGACCGGAAAGGAAGAGAGCTGCCAATTCAGCCCGATTTCGTCGGACATCACGTCAAAGTACCACATGATCTTGTTGTAAATGTCAGTTTCACCGAATCCGATGATATTGACCAGGTCTCTATTGAATAAAGGCTATTTATGAGAAAAAAAAGTAAGTTTCAATGGGAGCATAAACATTTAACCGGGCTTAAATATTTATCTGCTCAGGAGATCACCCATATTCTTGACACCGCCCAGGGATTTGCCGATGTAAGCACCCGTTCAATCAAAAAAGTTCCTGCATTGCGGGGAAAAGTCGTAGTAAACATGTTTTTCGAGGATTCCACAAGAACCAGGAATAGCTTCACACTTGCCGCAACCAGGTTAAGTGCAGATGTAATCGAGTTCAGCAAAAAGCAAAGCTCCGTAAGCAAAGGCGAAACCCTGCTCGATACCGCAAGAAACCTCGAAGCTATGGGAACCGATATAGTCGTAATCCGCCACAACGCCGGAGGTGCACCGATTCTGCTTTCCGAAAACATCAATTCATGCGTGATAAATGCCGGAGACGGCTACAATGAACATCCGACCCAGGCCCTGCTGGATACCTACACCATAAGAGAGAAAAAAGGGACCCTCAAAGGCCTCAAGATCGGCATAGTTGGCGATATCGCACACTCCAGAGTCGCCAGAAGCGATATATGGGCATTCACAAAGCTCGGAGCCGAAGTGATTCTTATAGGCCCGCCAACCCTCATGCCCCCACAGGTAAATAAGCTGCCTGTTAGGGTTAGCCATTCTCTCGACGATGTACTCCAGCAATTAGATGTGATAAACATGCTCAGAATTCAGTTCGAACGGATGGGCGGAAACCCTTTTCCCTCGGTTACCGAATACTCTCATTTTTTCGGCTTAACCGTTGACAGAATGAAAAAAGCCAAACCCGATTTAGTCGTTATGCATCCCGGCCCGATAAACAGGGGGCTGGAAATCGAATCGGAAGTAGCTGATGGACCAAACAGCGTTATTCTTGACCAGGTAACAAACGGGCTCAAAGTAAGAATGGCTGTAATGTTCCTTGTTACACAAGCTGATGCCAATCTAAAAAAAGAAAAAATGTAAGTGAAGTCACTATGAAAAAAATGCAAAACGAAGTTCTTATAAAAAACGGCAGGGTAATAGATCCCGCAAACGCAATAGATGAAATTGCGGATATCTATATCAGAAATGGTATCATTGAGCAAGTTGGTAAAATTGACAAAACCAATGCAGAGGTTTTGATCGACGCTGCAGGCAAGATCGTAGCACCCGGCCTGATAGATATCCATGTTCATTTTCGCGAACCAGGCGATGAAGAAGTCGAGACAATAGCATCCGGTTCGATGGCGGCAGTAGCTGGCGGTTTTACCTCTGTCGTCGCAATGCCAAACACCACACCCCCTGTACAGGATGAAACAAGCGTAGAATACGTTCACCGAAAAGCCCGTATAGCCCGCAAAACTCATGTCTATGTTATGGGTGCGATAACCAAAAACCGTGAAGGAAATGAGCTCGCGGAAATGGGCCTTATGGCACGCGCCGGAGCGGTCGGGTTTACCGATGACGGCAGCGGGATTCAAAATGTTTCTGTGATGCAGCGGGCTTTGAAGTATGCTTCCATGTTCGGCCTGGTCGTTGCCCAGCATTGCCAAGATGATTCCATCGGCTCGGGCGGAGTGATGAACTCAGGATACAATTCTACTATTCTGGGTTTACCGGGAGTTGATCCACTGGCTGAAGAAATGATGCTATGGCGAGATATTCAGCTTGTTAAAAAAACCGGAACAAAGTATCACGTACAGCATATTTCAACCAAAGGCTCGGCAGAAATCATTCGGCAAGCCAAACAGCAGGGTCTGCCTGTAACTTGTGAGGTTACCCCGCATCACCTGCTGCTTACAGATGACTGTATCAAGGACTACGACACTAACTACAAAGTAAATCCGCCCCTTAGAACAAATGAAGATATTCAGGCATTAAATCAGCTTATAAAAGATGGTCTTGTAGATGCTCTGGCAAGCGACCACGCCCCTCACCTGCAAAGCGCGAAAGAACTCGAGTTCTTAGCAGCTCCTTTCGGTATCGACAGCATCGAATGTGCCCTTGCCTTATACGTAAAAGCGCTGATAGAGACCGGCCTGATCGATTGGCCCCAGCTTCTGGCTATGATGACCTGCAAACCGGCAAACATAATCGGAATTGACAAAGGAACTCTGGCACCCGGCAAACAGGGCGATATCACAATCATCGATCCCGATTACCAGTGGAGTATTGATACCCAAAAATTTTATTCCAAAAGCCGCAACTGTCCATATAGTAACTGGAATGTTAAAACAAAGCCGATTTATACGATAGTCGGCGGTGAAGTCAGGTATAAGGCGGATATTTGAAATGCCTTTTGTGATTGATGGTTACAACCTCTTAAAAGCGGTCCAAAAAAGTTTCGAAACTTTTGAAAACATTTCCGAACTTCATATGTGCAAACTGATTTCGGAGCTGATGAATAAAATGCAAAGCCAGACCGACATAGTTTTCGATGGTTTCGGGCCAAGTGACAAATCTGATTTTGAAAATTTCGATAGAATTAGTATTCACTTCTCAGGCTCGAAAGAAGCTGACGATATCATCGAGATAATAATTAAAAAAAACTCCGCTCCAAAAAAACTCAACGTCATTAGTGACGACCGAAGGCTTATAACAGCTGCGAAAAGAAGAAAAGCATCTCCCTTGGATTGCCTCAATTTCTGGATTTTTCTTATTGACCAATTGCAAAAAAAACCTAAAGTAAAAGAACCACTTTCCAAGCAGACAGGATTGACCAAAAAAGAAACAGATCAATGGATGAAAGAATTCGGGCTTGAATGACTAAGTTTGAAAACCTTCCATTACCTCAGTCTCGTTACTTCGGCTATCTTTGAAATGTCCCTCTGCCTCCATGAATTCACTGCTGGCTTTTTTCGCCTTGACTTCCTTCTCCTCGGGTTGCAATGACACAGTAAATTCTAAAGGCCCGACTTTCAAATGATTACCATCTTTCAGTTCCGCTTCAGCTACTTTCTCTCCATCAACAAATGTCCCATTCCTTGAACCAAGGTCCCGAACCATAAGTTTATTCTCATCCTGATTAAGCTCGCAATGTCTCCTTGAAACGTTCATCAAGGGGATACAAAGATCACAATCCTGCCTTCGACCGATTACAGTAACTGTGCTCGACAGAAGAAAATTTTTTTTCCTTCCGTCATTGGTCAATAAAACCAAATTAACGTCCATTTTACTCCCCTTTCGTTAAAATATTTATACACTTTATTCTACTTACACTATACGACTTAAACAAGGATTTTTTCGGACCTAATTTTCACAATCCAGGTAAAACTTGACAAATTTTAAAAAATATGGCATCAAAATAGTTTTATATTAAAAATTTAAGGAGTAAAAGTGAAAATTGAATGTGCCATCTTTGATTTAGACGGAACTTTGGTCGATTCCCTCGAAGATTTGACCGATTCTATGAATTTCGGCCTCAAAAAATTGCATATGCCCACTCATACCCCGCAGCAATGTTTGAAAATGATAGGCCACGGAAAAGAAAATTTCGCTCGCCAGGCCTTGCCTGAGGGCAAAAAACATCTTTTAACCGAGCTTTTGCCGATAGTTTGGAACCATTACAGCGAAAATTGCTGTAATAAAAGCCGCCCATACCCGCAAATTCCGGAAATTCTGAAAAATTATAAACAAAATGGCATAAAATTAGCCGTTTTAACCAACAAAGAACAAAAAACATCCGAAAAAATCGTCGCTGGCTGTTTACGTGATACCGGTTTCGAAAAAATCATCGGTGAAACCGATTCCATTCCTCCAAAACCTCAACCGGATGCCATTTTGAAATTGATCAAAGATTTGAACGTCTCCCCCGAAAATTGCGTAATGATTGGCGACAGCGAAGCCGACATCAACACCGGTAAAAATGCTCAGATTTACACCATTGCGGTTACATGGGGTTTCAGAACAAAAGACCAGCTCCAGACGCTTTCCCCTGATGAGATATTTGATAAACCCTCACAGCTTATGAGTTTACTGGATTGATTACATAAATTGTTTTGATTCTTTTTCACTGCCTTGTTATAATTCGTATTCTAATTTTATATGTTTTTTGGAGATAATTGGATAATAAATGATAAAAGTTGAACTTCCCGATGGCAATGTTTTATCCCTCGAAAATGGTTCTACCGCTTACGATGTTGCACAAGCGATCGGACCAGGTCTCGCAAAATCTGCTCTAGCGGCAAAATTAAACGACAAAATTGTAGATTTATCCACTCCTATTAATCAGGATGTTAAAATCGAAATCCTTACTCCAAAAACTCCCCAGAGCCTGGAAATACTTCGACATAGCTGCGCTCATATTATGGCTCAAGCTATAAAATCTCTATGGCCCCAAGCCAAACTCGTCTATGGGCCAACAGTAAAAGACGGTTTTTACTACGATATAGACCTTGATTACTCGATAAAACCCGAGGATTTTCCCAAAATCGAACAAAAAATGAGCGAAATAGCAAACGCTGCTCTGCCATTTAAAAGGATAGAACTTACAAAACAGCAAGCCCTCGAAAGAGTGCAAGGAGACATCTACAAAACAGATAACATCGAACGGGCCGATGGCGACGTGATAGCTTTTTATACTCATGGCCATGGTTTCGAAGACCTCTGCCGCGGACCCCACATTCCCGATACCTCCAAAGTAGGCGCCTTCAAAGTAATGAGCGTTGCCGGGGCCTACTGGCACGGTGATGCAAGCGAAAAAATGCTCCAGAGAGTTTACGGAACCGCCTGGCCGAACAAAAAAATGCTGGATGAATACCTTGAAAGGCTCGAAGAAGCCAAAAAACGCGACCACCGCATAATCGGCAAACAGATGAACCTGTTTAGCTTTCATGACGAAGGCCCCGGCTTTGCGTTTCTACATCCCAAAGGAATGACCCTTTGGAACCAAATAATCGATTACTGGAGAGACATTCACCGCCGTTACGAATATTCCGAGATCAAAACCCCCATCATGCTCAATGAATCCCTCTGGCACAAAAGCGGC
This sequence comes from uncultured Candidatus Kuenenia sp., assembly GCA_964542055.1. Taxonomy (GTDB): domain Bacteria; phylum Planctomycetota; class Phycisphaerae; order Sedimentisphaerales; family CAMDDF01; genus CAZITB01. Next base: position 13,561 of record CAZITB010000039.1, on the reverse strand, counting down.
CACTGGGACAACTATAAGGAAAACATGTACTTCACAACCGTCGATGAAGTAACATACGCGGTTAAACCCATGAACTGCCCCGGCGGCCTGCTGGTTTATAACTCCAGCCAGCATTCTTACCGCGAATTCCCCATGCGTGTCGCCGAACTCGGCCTTGTACATCGTTACGAAGCAAGCGGCCAGATGCACGGCTTGATCAGAGTCCGTCAGTTTACTCAGGATGATGGCCATATTTTCTGCCGACCGGATCAGATACAGGATGAGATAAAAGTTGTGATCGACATGATTTTCCAGATTTATAAAACCTTTGGCTTTGAGGATTTTCATATCGAGCTGTCAACCAAACCGGAAAAACACATCGGTTCTGATGAAATTTGGGAAACAGCAACCAACTCTCTGGTAGGCGCATTGAATGACAAAAAAATCGATTACCAGCTAAACGAAGGCGATGGAGCCTTTTACGGCCCCAAAATCGACTTCCATATAGAAGACTGCCTCAAAAGATCATGGCAGCTTGGCACAATTCAATTGGATTTCTCAATGCCCGCACGGTTTGAATTGACTTACACCGATTCAGACAACTCCGAAAAAACCCCTGTGATGATTCACCGCGCGATCTTGGGTTCGCTTGAAAGGTTCATGGGTATCCTGATAGAACATTACGCCGGTGCATTCCCCTTATGGCTGGCCCCTGAACAGGTACGCATTCTCACCATAAGCGAAAAAGTTGAAGACTACGCATGCGATATACTCAAAAAACTAAAATCGGCACCAATCCGATGTTCAATCGATCTTGCCGCTGACAAAATCGGTGCAAAAATCGCACGCGCCCATCTTGACCATCCCCCGTACATGCTTGTAATAGGCGAAAAAGAAAAACAAGCTGGCCAGGTCAATATCAGAACCAGGGGATCCAAAAGTACCGTTAATATGAACATTGATGATTTTATAAAAAATCTAACAAAAATCATTGACGAAAGAAGACTTTCGTTAGATATTGAATAATAGAAAAATTTTTAAGTTTATTTAAGGAGACTAATTATTAGCAAAGACAAACTTCGTGTCAACAGTGCGATCAAAACCGAACAGGTCAGATTGATTGACCAGGAAAATAACCAGTTGGGAATTGTAAGCCTTGCACAAGCTAAAAATATTGCTTATGAGGCAGAACTGGATTTAGTAGAGGTTTCACCAAACACTAGTCCCCCCGTTTGCAGGGTTATGGATTTTGGAAAGTACCTTTATCAGCAAAAACAAAAACAAAAGCAATCTACGAAAAAACAGCACACTGTTACCTTGAAAGAAATCAGGCTGCGTCCGGAAATTGATGACCATGACAGGGACATCAAAATAAACCACGCAAGAAAGTTCCTGGAAAAAGGCAACAGGGTACAGTTTACCATTATGTTCCGCGGCAGAGAAATGATGCACAAAGAACATGGCTATGAAATGGTGGAATATATAAAAGAAACATTAGCCGATATAGCTAAAGCCGAAAGACCACCGGTTTTCTCCGGCAAAAGACTTACCCTGCTGATGGTTTCACTTGCCCAAAAATAAAAAAAAGCTCTCCGTTCTGCGGAGAGCTTACATTTTAAATTAATAAAAGTATCTGAAGCTTACATCGGCTTTCCAGGAATCTTTATCCCCTTTAAGCCTTATCAGTTTCAATCTTTGACATTGCAGGTCCGGCCACAAATGAAGTGAAACCGACAGAAATTTCGCAAACTGCTGGATTTTAATTTCATCGATCGAAACTGTTGCGTCATGAACCGCTTGCCGGCTGTTAGTAATTTTACTGCGGATATTCGGCGTTATTTTACTTGGCGAAATCTGGCAAAGCTGAGCCGTTTTCATTATCGCAACATCATAATCGAACTGCGAATCCTTATCATTGGCTTGAATGACCCTTTCAGGGGCAAGTTTTATAATCTGACCGATCAAAGGCTGGCTTTTACTGTACTGTTCGACTAATTCCTGGTACTGATCATGCCTTTGAGGAAGCACGACAAGCGAGTTATAGCTCGACCAGACAAGCAAAACTACCGGAATCGCCAGAAAATAAACCATTTTATTTCTCAATATATCTTGCATAATTTTTCCTCTTAATTTGTCCTCATTGAAACTCTGAAATTATTTCTTGCACCTGATGTCTTCGAAGACCTTTCATCGATTATCAAATCTGTATGTTTCTTGATCGAATCAAAGAAAATCAGCGTACTTCTCGAACTGTCTGTATCACCGATAACACGTATCGAACTTTGCGAAACATCTATGGTTTCAATGTTCAAATCAACTTCCTTAGGCACGTTATTGATCGCCTCAAGTACAAAGTTAAGTTTCGCTTCTATCGAGCCTTCCTCAAGCGTCAACTGGCCCGACTTCTGCTCATTAAGTTTGACAATTTCACGATTTAACAAACTGACTACAGATTCTTTTGTTCCAGACAATTGTCTTTTGGGCATTATCATAGAAACTTCATCATATAATTTAGTTTCGGCTTTTTGTACATTTTTACTCTTTTTGACCACCTCAAGCTGAAAGTAAACCCCCACAGCAAGCAGCATTATACTCGCAAAAACCGAAAGATATTTCAACGTTCTTTCAATCGTTTCACGTCTGCCCTTGTATGGCGAAAAATCCCTGCGAAAATCCAGATTTTCTTCTTTACCAATTTCACTCAAGCTGCAGCCGTAAGCAATCGCCGCATCCAGGACTTCTATTTCGTCTTCCAGCTTAGGTAAATACACTGACAGATCAAAGCTCTCGGCCTTTATCCCCAACCGTTCACTTAATTGTTGAACTTCAACCGATCCGGTAGTATCAGCAATAAGAAAATTTAAATTTTCCAAGCCGACTGAATAACCTGCACATGTCAACGTAATTTGTCTTTGAAGCAGTTTTGTCTTATCCTCGCTGGGGCTGGTCAGAAAAGTTCTGGTCAGAGGTTTCGCTGCGCCATCCACAAAGCTGATAATATAGCATCTTTCATCAGAAAGCAGAATCATTACACAATTATCATTGACCAATTTTTTCAATTTATTATCGACAAACCTGGCCAGACAAGCCACATCAGGCTCGATCGACATAGGATCCAACTTATTGGTTTGAAAATCGGACAACACATCAGAAAGAAACTTCTTTTCCCCGGCATATACTGTTAAATCCGAGCCGCTGCTTTCGGTCTTATTAATTTCAAAAGCAATTGCTTTTTCAAATATATCAGTGGCCAAAACCTCTTCCACATCAAATTTAACTGTCTGACTGATTTGCCGTTTATCCGTAAACTTGCTGTGTATCTGATGCTGAGTATAAAAACCGCAATCCAAAGACATATTCAACTTACCTCCGGAAACTTGCTTTTTGACATTCTCTGCCAGCACAGCCAATTTTTCCTTTACAGCCTCTTGACCGCTTTGATCCTGGGCAAGTTCTGACAGAGAAAAACTCAATTTCTTTGAGTCTTTATAAACAACCGAAATCGCTTTATTCTCTTTTAAATAAATACCTGCAGAATTTTGATGTTCCACTTTTTTGCTCCAACTAAATTAATCGGAAAAAACCGCTATTGTTCTGATCTTTCCCTTTTCTTTTTTCACAGCTGCTATCAATGACGCTTTGGCCGTTCCTGAATAAGCACTAATATGAATCGTAAATACATCACTTACAGTTGTTATAAACGGTTTGCTTTTTTCTATCGAATCATTGTACTGATAAAGCTCCTTAGACAATTCATCTATACTTTCAAAGGGCTTGATCTTTCGCATTGAAATTATTGCATTCGCTATCATCACCTCATCGCCGCCGAACACAAACGTCGCTTCAAGCACATGCCTCGGTGCCGTATTTATATTAACCTTGCTCGTTCCCCACAACCCAAGATACTTAAGAGCATTCTCTACCCTGTCAGGGGACTGAAAAGTAGCTTTCCTCAAAATCGAATCTTCTAAAAGTGAGCTGTGCAATATCTTCGAATAATCAGTCTGATCAAGCAAAGCATCTCGTTTTGTAGAAGTGGTTGTAGTTTTGGATCTTCTGGTCCTGCGCCTGACGTTTCTTCTGTTCTTTTGCGCTTCAGCTTCCTTTGTTACTTTCTCCGTGATAATAACCGGTGGCATTTCAAGCGAGAAAAACTTTATCTCCTGAATATAATCAAGTTGTTTTTGCAGTGTCTCAATTTCATTTGGAGAAAGTTCCATCCATTGAAAAAAAGTTTTTACCGCTGCCTCGGCCTGTTTCTTACTATTGGGATCAACTGCCAAACCCCACGTTAACGGCAGCTTGGCATTTTCATCTTCGATTTCAACAGTAACTTCAACATCCCCAACCTCAAACTCCATAGCCTCATCAACCTGCGGCCATCGGTAACCATAAGGCCCGCGAATATATAAATCCTCAAGCGGATCATCACTATAATACCCAAACTCATCATCAGTTTCATTTACATCATTGAAGTCCATAAAATTCTGATCCATTGCCATGCTTTCATCAGCTCTGGCAATCAGTTCCGCAAAGTTCACATCCTCTGCATCCCCCTCATCAGAATAGTCATTGTAGTCATTTTCCTGCGGCAGCATAACACCCATCTCATCCGCATACTGCAATTTATACTCTTCCAGAATTTCTTCGTATTCCTGCTGACTCATCTGGAAAAGGTCTGAAAAATCCGGCTCATTCGGCCTGGCTGCCAAAGCAAAATTAGCATCCTGTATTTGTGCCAGGGCGTACTTAGCCGCTGAATCGCAACCGTAAACCGCCTTTTGATAATCGATCAGATACTGATCACGATGCAGCTTCGCCGAAAGTTTAGCGCCAAGCGTATAAAGCATAGTCGCCAAAACAACTAGCGTTACGATCGTAAGGATCAAAACCATACCACTATTTCGATTGTTAAAAGGCTTTCTCATCTCTTTCTTAATTCTTCAGGCAAGAACATATCATTAGGTTCTTGCTCAAAATCAATATCATCAATATTATCAAAATCATTCACATCGTCAAAATCGTTAACATCTTTAAAGTCATTGATATCCGGAATAGCAGCCAGATTCAATTTATATTCCATTTTTTTCATTCTATCTATCGCGACTGTACGATATATCTTTTCTTCCTCATATACATCATACCCGCCCGTTGCAAGCTCTATAACCGGCTCGAACGAAATACTCATTCGCACCGCTTTGGGCAGTTCTTCGCTATTCCAAGAATCCTCCGCCTCAATCTCAGCAGCACCAAACATCCTCTGCGGCTCAGCTGAAACCCCAGCCTCATAAAAACCGCCCGACATATCTTCAATATCCGCCAGCTGCGGGATATCGATCTTAAAATAGCTAACTCCGGTCACCACCGGCACAAATAATTCCCTTCCCTCCCAGGCATTAACCATTGTCTCATACCTGGCCAAAACCTTATCCTCAACCGCCATCCCGCTGTGAGCACGATAAATGGTCAAACCGTCAACCACCGGATCATATATGCTTTGCCAGACAATTTTCTCAAACGTCAAAGGCTTACCTTCAACATCATAAATCTTACTTTCAATTGTCAATCTGCAAATATTATAACCTTCCGCAAACTTATTCTCGACTGTCAAACTCGCATCCGTTCCCGGCTTTGCTATCTTATCGATATCCTCGGAAATCCTCTGCAAAACCATTTTCGCATCATCATCTTTTTCCAGAAAACGCCTCAACGATCCCGCCGTCGAATTAGCGCGGGTATAAATCCTTATCGTCGCCACTGCCAATAGCGAAGCTATCAAAAGCGCAGCGATAATTTCCGCTAGCGAAGTAAAGCCGCTTCGTTTCTGATACAAAATTCTTTTTAAATTACTCTTCATCTTTTTTAATTAAATCCTGGAAACAAATCACCTAAATCAAAATCATTGAAATCCGGCATCTCCTGTTCCACGGGATAGTTTCGTTCAAACTCATCAAGTTTTCGCTGGTGAGCCTGAATCTTGTTCATCTGCTGTTTACTGACATTCGTCAGCCAGTGCGTCAAAACAATCTCCTGCTCTTTATCCTCGCTGTCAAAATACCTCGACTTACACACAGCACGAACCCACATTTGAGAACCGGTCGGCTCATAAAAACTCTCAATCGTAGTTTCCCATTCGATCTCAGGATACTCCTGCGAAAAACCGAAATTAGTAACATCCTTCACAGTCTGCGTCCCTAGCAACTGCTCCATATTCTCTCGAGCAACCTCGAACGCTTTCATCTTCAAATCATGATTAGTAGCTTTATCAATATACCCGTTCAAAGCCGTAAGCAGACTCCCAGCTATCATTGTCAAAATAACAATTCCTGCCGCAACCTCAACAAGCGTAAAACCTTTGCCGCTATTAAACTCTCTTTTAGAAGGGCATATCATCTTTATCTCTCGGCAATAAAAGATCAACATCGCCCGGCAAAATCTCAACCGAGCAATTCACTCTGCTTACAATTATCGAATAAGGATTCGCTTCTTCATCAAACACCACGATCTTCCCGCCGTACTGATACCCAGCCAATCCTATCCGGAAAATCGCCGCGTTTTCATCCGTATATTCGAAATCATCAAATTGAATATACGAAAGAAAAAACTTCTCATCAAATTCGCCGCTTTCCACCAGCCTCTCAAAATCATCCGACTCCGCATCATCTACGGAAAACTCCATAACTTCATAGTACTGGTCAACAGGATCAAAAAGAATCTCATAACGCCGCCCGGTCTCCTGTGCAGACTGACAAGTCATCTCTAATAGGTTGATCAATTTCTCTGCCTTGACTTCGAACTGGCTTTTGGCAACTAGACCGGTCATGTTCATAAATGCAAGCATCGTAAGCAAGCCGATCACAACCACCGCCACGATCAATTCTACTAAAACGACCCCTGTTCGATTTTTACTTTTTACAGGTCGCATAAACAACCTAACAATTGCAGACTAATAAGCATCTGTGCTGTAAAGGTCCTGGTCAGGCGTACCTTCTTCACCGCCGTCATCGCCGTCGGCTCCATAACTTTTTACCGCGAAAGGTTTGCCGCTTTCAGGAAAACGAATATAAACAAAATCATTGCCCCAGCCGTCTTTGGGAATATCAGTGGTTTCCAGGTAGCCCCCGCTTTGCCAGTTCCTAACATCCATAGGCTGTTCAAGCAAAGCATACAAACCATCCTCTTCAGAAGGGAACTGACCCGTATCCATTTTAAACTGCAAAACCGCATTATGCAGCAGCTTAAGATTCGCCTTTGTAGTTTCGACTCTGGCAGTATCAACTCTACCGGCAAAATTCATCACAACTGCCGTCGCAAGCAAACCAAGAATTATCAGTACCGCCATAAGTTCCACCATTGTAAAACCGGCTCTATTAAAATTTTTCCTTCTGCTTTTTTCCATTTTAAAATTCTCCCTTGAATTTACTACTGGCAAAAAATGCCATCTGTTAACTAAAAGTTTCCTGCTGAAAACTGCAGTATTGGCAATATCGTCGCATAAGCTATAACTCCGACAATTACTGCCATCACCACTATGATTATCGGCTCAGTAGCCGCGCTCAATCTCTCAATAACAACATCCGACGTCGATTCCAAAGACTCACTGATTTTATTTAACATCGTTTCAAGCTCGCCCGATTTCTCACCCACGCTGATCATATGCGTCGTCGCAGGATCGATAACTCCGCTATCACGCAAGGGCGTTGCAATATCCGCACCGGACAAAATCCTCTCCCTCGCCTTTCTGACCGAACGGTTCATCACTGCGTTACCTGTAACTTCCGCAACGATCTTCAAAGACTCCGCCATCGACAGCCCCGCGCTCAAAAGCGTAGAAAGAGTCGAGGCAAACCGCGCCACAACTCTCTGCCTGAGCAGCTTCCCGAACACCGGCAAGTTCAACAAAGTTTTATCACGCAAAAACGCGCCTTTTTCCGTAGCGAAAAACCGCCTCAGCAAATAAACTATCAAAAATATCGCACCGAAAAATACCCACCAGTAACTCCGCAGCATATAACTGAAATCCATCATCAGCCTTGTCAGCGTCGGCAGCTCCTGGCCGGTTTTAATTATCTGCTCAGTAATTTTAGGAATTACAAAGGTCGTCAAAATCAGCACAGCGGTAAGACAAACAAATATCAAAATCACCGGATAAATCATCACCGTGATAACCTTCGTCTCAGCCTTCTGCTTTTTCTCCATAAATTCCGCAATATCGCCCAAACTCTTGTCAAGCGTTCCGGTCACTTCACCAACACGCACCATGCTGATATAGATCACATCAAAATAATCGGTGTAATCCTCTATCGAATCGGCAAAAGATTCACCCGATATCACTCTGTCGCGAATATCGATCACCGCATTTTTAAATCGTCTCACCGTTACCTGCTGGCTCAATACCCCCAGGGCATCGGTCAGCTTAATATCCGCAGCCAGCAATGTCGCAAGCTGCTTTGTAAATTCAAGAACCTGTCCCTTGGCACCGCCGCCGCCGACAAAAGCCATAAGCGTTTTCTTCGCCTGTTCATCACCGCTGGCCTGCTTGATATTCACAGGGTGCAAACGTCTCGCCCGAAGCTGCTTCCTCGCCACATAAGCACTCTCCGCGGTCAAAGAACCCTTGGTCGTCTTACCATTAACTTCTATTGCGCTATATGTAAATCTTGGCATTGTTTAACCTAAATCGTATCCGCCTGGGTAACTCTCAAAACTTCCGCTATCGTCGTCTCACCACTGAGAACCTTCCTCGCGCCATCCATCCTCAAAGTATGCATACCCATCTCAAGAGCCGCCTTCTTAATATCGCCGGCACTTTTGCGGTTATAGATAAGTTCTCGCATATCCTCATTTATTTCCATCAATTCATAAATTCCCGTTCGGCCCCTGTACCCGGTATTGAAACACTTCTCACAGCCGCCGCCGATAAAAAATTCCTGTTTACTGCTATCGATCCCAATACCCAGCTCTCGAATCTCATGAGCCGGCGCCTTATAACTCTGCTTGCAATCGGGACATATCCTTCTGACAAGCCTCTGTGCCAGCACCGCCACAACCGAAGAACTCACCAGGTATGGCTCGATATTAAAATCCAGCAGTCTGCTCACCGCACCCGCTGAATCATTTGTATGCAGCGTACTGAAAACAAGGTGACCGGTCAGCGATGACTGAATCGCCATTCTCGCAGTTTCCTCGTCACGAAC
>CAZITB010000039.1:0-4375 GCA_964542055.1 uncultured Candidatus Kuenenia sp. | reverse complement strand
ACCATGATCACATCAGGGTCCTGCCTCAAAACATGACGCAGCGCCGTAATAAATGTCATACCTTTCTTGCGGGCAACCTGCATCTGGCTTATACCATCAAGCTGATACTCGATCGGGTCTTCGATGGTCATCACATTCTTAACCGTCGAATCTATCCTGTTCAAACTCGCATAAAGCGTCGTACTCTTACCCGAACCTGTCGGACCGGTAACAAAAAACACTCCATGCGAACGGTTAATTAACGAATCAAGCTTCTTACCGTCTTCCTTGCTCAATCCAAGCTCGTCCAGCTCAAACAAACCGCTGCTCTTATCCAATAACCTTATAACGCATCTCTCGCCATAACTTGTCGGAACAGTACTGACACGCAAATCGATTTCTCTCTGTCCCAGCCTAACCGAACACCTTCCATCCTGCGGCATCCTTCGCTCAGCGATATCCATACCCGCCATAATCTTGATACGCGATATCACCAGCGGCAATATAGCCCTGTTCAAACTCAAAACATCGTACAAAATACCGTCAATACGATACCGAATCTGAATCTTCGTTTCATAAGGATGCACATGAATATCACTGGCCCTAAGCTGAAGCGCACGGAAAAGTATATCGTTGACCAGCCTGATAACCGGCGGCCTGTTCACCACATTAAGCAGATCATCCGCATGCGAAGCCTCATCGGCAAGAGCATCGAGATTTTGAGAATCAAGCTCCTCCGCCACTTCATCGATCACGGTCGATTTCTGCTCATAGGCAATATCAATCGCCGCTGTAATATTCGTCCTGCTAGATATCGCCGCAACTACAGGCTTACCGACCATCTTCGATATATTATCAAATGAATTAGTATCCAGCGGCCTCGCCGATACAACTGTCATATCGCCGTTGTTGACCTCAACTCCGATTAGATAATGCTGCTGAGCGTAACCGGCAGGAACTTTCTCAATAAAAGCCTCCGGCACCTTGGACGTATCTATCTCATCAAGAAAGTCCATACCCAGCGCCTCCGCAAACAGCTTCAAAACCTTATCTTCCGTAAAGGAAGGGCAGCTTAGCAAAACCTCGTCAAGCCGTCGAGTATCCTCGGAATTCTCCTCCAGATAATTCTTCAATGTATCAGCGTCAACTATCCCGCTGCTTTTAGCAATATTTATCAATAAATTCTTCATAACTTATACTTATGGGTCTAAACTTGGATTTACTCCGTATCAAGTACTCTGATAGGATCAAGCGGATCGGGCTTAACACCCGGCCAGCTTTCATACTTCTGAAATTCTCGTTCATCTTTTTCGAACTCTTCCCTGTTGCGCTCAGAAATTCTCTTTAACTGTCCAACACCAAGTGTATCATCAGGCCTTAAAATATTCGCTTTAACAAAGACATAAAGTTTGGTGGAATCATTTAAATTGTTTATGCTTCTGAAAGCTCCACCAATCAGTGGCAGATCACCAAGCAAAGGGACTTTGGTTGTATTTTTACCTTGGTTTAGCTTTGTAAGTCCTCCAAGGATGATCGTACTGCCGTCTGGTACAGTAACTATTGTATTTACATTACTTCTGGCATAATCTGGCGGAGCATCCGCAGGAACTTCAGTAAAATCTTCCCTTGTCATCTCAACCGTCAGCCTCAGCAGATCTCCCTCACCAATATTCGGTGTTATAGCAAGCTCAATTTTGGCATCGTAGGGTTCAAATACCGTGCTTTCAACCGGTGTTGTTCCTTCGCCAGGGAAACTTTGGGTAGTCAATGCAACATGAGTCGTTTCTGATGTGCTGATCAGACCTTCTTCATTGTCATTTACCAGAATTTTAGGCTGTGCCAGCACTCTACCATAACCTTTGCTTTCAACTGTATTCAAAAGTACCTGGATTTTATCAGCCGTCCAGAAACCCTGAAAAGTATTGCCCCACTTTAATTCAGCAACGTCATTGGTTGCATTAATATTTTCCGGAGAAAGTTGAATATTATCTACTACATCATCTTGTAAATTTGCTACTACATTAAGATCAAACTCAAAATTGTCTGTGTCACTGATCTCTACAAGTGAAACATTTATCAAAACCTGAGGTCTTCTCCTGTCAAGCCTTGAAACCAACTGCCCGATCCACTCCTGATTTTTCCTGCTCGCGTAAACAATTACCGAAAACGTTCCAGAATCAGGAACAATGGTAATATCCTGCTCTTCAGTTGAGGGAACCTGTACTACTTTGCCTTGTTCATCTTGAGTTGCGATCGTCTTCGATACTATCTCGTTCAGCGTCTCTGCCAGAATTTTAGGGTCCTGGTTTTCCAGCGGATAAACTACATAAGGAGTCGATGATTCCAACGCTATCTGATCAATATATGCAATTATCATCTGTATCTGCTCATGCTGTTCAGGCGTCGCATTGACCAGCAGCGAATTTGTCGCCTCAAGAAGTACCACCTGCGCAAGTTCTCCCACAGAGGTTTCCTCTTCTAAAGTTGTTGCTTGTGCTCCAGGTTGATTTGGCGCCTGCCTGGCAGCTGCACCTCTTGGGCTCGCAGCCGTTCGCCGCGTTTGAGTCTTTTGAACATCTCCCGCGATTTCAAGTTCCGCCAGCTTGCTCTGAACTTCTTCAGCGGCAACATTGACAATTTCATACAACTTAATTTCACGGAAATCCTTTTGCTTAATATCAAGCGAATCTATCAGCTCATCAACAATACCCAACTGATCAGCAGACCCGATCATAATAATCCTGTTGGTCCTTTCATCCGCCTCTAAAAATACCATCTTTTCCGCAGGAACATCCGGCGATTCAGGTGCCGGGCTGGGCTGTTGATTTCTTACACGTCTGCCACGTACAACCCGAACATTCCGTTCTGGCTGTCCCGGCGTGGTTGCCTCGATTGTTGTTGCAATCCCTACCGAACCCAGCTCTTCCGCTAATTTTTCCAGCTTTGGTATCAAACTGGTTACCGAAATATATTCTACCTGCCTGAACACAACTTCCTTGGGCACGCCAGGCTTATCTATCAAATTCAGCAAATCTTCTATTCGCTGCATCCTGTTCGCATAATCGGTCACAATGATAGTCTGTGCCTCTGGTACCTGAACTATCGAAGCACCAAGCTTCATCTCCGTCAGCAATTTAGATGCCGTAACTGTATCAACATAACTAAGCTCAAAAACATTGGTAACAAAAACATTACCCGCCCTCACTTCACGGTCCTTACCGATTAGCTGCGGATCGTAAGAGATAGCTTCTGCAACCGGTACTATCATAACCAGCTTACCGCGACCGCGAACCATTGCGAAACCTTTAGATTTCAAAATCGCTTCCACATAAGCATAAAGATCTCTTATCGTAATTGGCCCCTGAACTTTCAATGTTATATCGCCCCGTATCTTCGTCTCATCATAAATATAGTCCAAACCCATGTACTCACCAAGCAAATCCAGCAGGTTAAGAACATTGACTCTTTCAGGCAATTGCAATTCCAAAACCATATTACCATCAGGTATTATCGGATTGGCAAGTTCAACTACCGGCTTATTAGGTTCAGCCTTGGCCTGTGGTACATCTATAATATCTTCACGTTCACCGTTAGTTTTTTCAAATTTACCGAACTCTTTAAGCATCTCAAGCAGCTCTTCATCCTGATCTCGCTGCTGGGCCTTTTCCTCGAGGTCCTCTTTGGTAAGCTCAATAACCATACGGCCATCTTCGACCTCTTCTTCAGCAACCGGCAGTTGCCCCGCAATCTCCGTCCGCTTTTCTACTATTTCCTCTTCACGTTCTTTTTCCGCTTTTTCAAGCACTTGGGCTATATCGAATTCATCCGTACTAGCTACAGCCTCATCATTAACATCTTCTACCTCAGGAGCCTTTTCCTTCCTGATCACATCTGCCAGATTATCTTCATCGACCACAGCCATACCTTCAGGGCGACTTGCCTCTTTCTGCTCTTTACTTTTTTCTTCTTTTTTCAAAACAAATCTTTGCAGCGTCTCTTCGATCGGCTCCATCATCTCGGGCGTGGTTATAATTATAGTTTTTCCATCTTTAAGTCTGTCCAAAAGCGCTTTATTCGGAACATCCTGAATCGGCGGGGCGGTAAAAGTTCCAAAACCAACATCCGCAAATCTCGCATCCAGCAAAGCAAACGCCTTCATAAGATCATAATCCTTTTCAAAAGCGATCGTTTTAAGCTGCATGTCCTTTTTAGAATCCATTAAATTGATCACAGCCTGGGCTTTTTTCAACTCTAACGGTTGAGCGGTTACAATTAGGGCATTCACATTTTTCACTTTGTTAACGGTTTCGCCGATATTGAGGTCTTTTAAAGTAGTTATCGCTGTTTCAGCATCAATATTGCGCAGCATAAAAATCTTATTACTCGATGGACCCGC
>CAZITB010000038.1:0-21504 GCA_964542055.1 uncultured Candidatus Kuenenia sp. | reverse complement strand
ATTTTGAATTTTTATGAAAATATCTGTGAACGGTTACAAAATAATAATCTTCGCCGAACGCGAGATTTACTTTTACCAAAACTGATAAATGGGGAAATAGAACTATGAAAACCAACAGTCATTATGACATTGCACAAATATGCATGAATGGACATGTGATTAATTCGGCTTCACAAAAGTATCCAGAAAGAAACAGTCAATTTTGTCCTATGTGTGGCGAGAAAACAATCTTCTTGTGCAGTAACTGCCAATCAAAAATCCATGGCTCATATACAAGTTCGAGCGGATGGACATGTTCTATTACAAAACCGTCAGCCTACTGCCATAGCTGCGGTAAACCTTACCCTTGGACTGAAAACAAGATAATGACAGCTGTTCAAATATTTGCTGAATTTGGAAATTTAGATGATAATGAAAAAGAAACATTAGAGCAGGATTTAAATAATATCGCTAAAGATGTTCCACAAGCAGAATTATCAGCTATGAGAATCAAAAAGATTTGGAACAAATGTGGAAATATTGCTTATGGTGTAATCATGGAGTTTGCCAGCAAAACTGCGGCAGAGTGTTTGAAGAGTCCTTAGGATTAAAGGTTTGAAAATGAATCATATTTATAATATTTATTGTGATGAGTCATGCCATCTTGAACATGACGAGCAGAAAGCAATGGTTCTTGGTGCCGTTTGGTGTCCATCAGAAACAGCCAGAGAAGAAAGTCTAACAATTAAGAACATAAAGAAAAAACATCATTTGTCAAAGAATTTTGAAATCAAATGGACGAAGGTTTCTTTGTCTAAAATCGACTTTTATAAAGAAGTCATAAGTTATTTTTTTGATAATGAAAAAATGCATTTTAGGGCTTTGATTGTTCCAGATAAAAGCCTCTTAAATCATAGCAAATATCCAGGTCAAGACCATGATGACTTTTATTATAAAATGTATTTTCAAATGCTTCATCCAATTTTTAATCCTAGTTCACAATATAATATATACCTGGATATCAAAGATACACTTGGAATAATCAAACAGCAAAAACTTCACGAAGTTCTGTGCAATAAACAACGAGATTTTCAAAAACAGATAATTCAAAAAGTTCAGCAAATCAGGTCTCATGAATCAGAGATTATGCAAATTGCGGACTTGTTGATTGGTGCCGTTTCGTATCGCAGCAGAAACATGGATACTCAGACAGATGCAAATAAGGGCAAGAAAGAATTGATAAGGCTTATTGAATCAAAAACAGGTTACCAGATTAACCAATCGACTTTTCTTGGCGAAAGTAAATTTAATTTATTCAAATGGCAGGCTACGGAGTTCAAATTATGAGTAACTATCCTGATTGGCTGCCAGATTTAATATATTTAAACGATTACGGTGGAAACTGGAAAAAATATATTGATTATGTTTTTTCAGTTTTTTATGCTGATTTTATTCAATCACAGCCAAAGTTAGAAAACAAATGGGTTAGATGCAGAAGAGACCCTCTTTTTGACGGCAAAGAAGCGGGTTTCTGGCATTGTACTTCTGATGGCCCTGACGAATCCAATAGGATACCAGATTTGAGACGATGCGAGAGAATCGGCTGGGTTAAAGCTATAATCGAAAATTGTAACAGTGACGATATTTTGTTCTGGAAAGCAAAAAGAAAAGCAGAAGTCCGGGTAAAACTTTGGTTTAACGAGGAATACTTAGTAGTTTTAGGTGCAAGAAACAAGGTTTTTCAGCTAATAACAGCTTATTGTACGGACAGAGAACATACTAAAAGAAAATTGAAAAAGGAATATGAAAGGTCTAAAAACGGCTGAAGCCGCGTTGTAGGCGGCCTCGGTACTCCTTTTGCACATGGCAAATGAGCTAAATATATTATCGGTAAAATAAAATCAAAAGTCAAGAAAATTTCAAAAATATAAAAAGATAAATATGACCGTTTATTCTGAATACAACTTAATAGAAAAACCGACGATGGACTTATTTGAAAGTCTTGGCTGGGATATTCAGGACTGTTTCAATGAAACCCTGGGTGAGGATGGCTGTTTGGGCAGGGATAACCGCTGGGAAGTTGTATTGAAGCCCAAGTTAGAGCATGCGATTAAAAGGCTTAATCCAGATATTTGCAGGGAAGCTGTTGAACAGGCATTAGAGCAGTTAACTTTTGACAGGGGCAGGCTTGAACCGGCTGAGGCAAACAGGCAGGTTTATAAGCTAATAAAAGATGGTGTGACTGTAGAGTTGAAAGATGATGATGACGGCTACTATAATGATAATGTGAAAATCATCGATTTTGATAATCCTGAAAATAATGATTTCTTTTTGGCTTCGCAGTTGTGGGTAACTGGTGAGCTTCATACCAGAAGAACAGATTTAATCGGTTTTGTAAATGGTTTGCCGGTTGTATTTATAGAGTTAAAGTCAAGCCATAATAATATCAAAAAGGCTTATGATGATAACCTGTGCGATTATCGGGATACTGTACCTCAGCTTTTCTGGTATAACGCTATGATAATACTTTCAAACGGCTCAGAAAGCAAAATTGGTTCTACTACTGCACAGTGGGAGCATTTTTGTGACTGGAAAAGGATAGAATCTGAAGATGAGCCTGCAAAACTGAGCCTTGAGACGATGATAAGGGGTACTTGCGATAAACGCAAACTGCTGGATATTCTGGAAAATTTTGTCATATATCAGGGGGTTACCGGCGGACTGATTAAGCTGGTTGCAAAAAACCATCAATATATCGGTGTCAATAATGCCATTAAAGCTGTAAAAGATATTAATGAGCGAAATAAACAGCTTGGTGTTTTCTGGCATACACAGGGGTCGGGCAAGAGCGTTTCGATGATATTCTTCGCTCAAAAGGTTATGCGAAAGCTGGCTGGTAACTGGAGTTTTGTAATAGTTACCGACAGAAAAGAACTGGACGGGCAGATATATAAAAATTTTGTTGATAGCGGTGTTGTTACCGAGGATGAGACACAGGCGACAAGCTGTAAAAGGCTGCATCAGTTATTGCAGGAAGACCACCGCTACATATTTACACTGATACACAAATTTCAGCCGTCAGAGGGCTGGGACGGTGGAGCGATCAGCGAGCGTGCTAATATCATTGTTATTGTAGATGAGGCACATAGAAGCCAGTATGATACTTTGGCAATGAATATGAGGAAGGCTTTGCCTAATGCATCTTTTATAGCGTTTACAGGTACGCCTCTGATAGGGTCAGAGGAGAGAACAAAAGAGGTTTTCGGCGATTATATCAGTGTTTATGATTTCAAGCAGTCTATCGAGGACAAAGCTACTGTTCCGCTGTATTACGAGAACAGGATACCTGAGCTGCAACTTGTTAATGAAGAGCTTAATGATGATATGCAAGCTATTATTGATGCCGCTGAATTGGATGACGAGCAGGAGGAAAAACTTGAGAAGGAATTTTCACGTCAATATCATCTTATAACCAGAAATAAGCGTTTGGAAGTTATCGCTGAAGACCTTGTCGAGCACTTTACCGGCAGAGGGTATAAAGGCAAAGCTATGTTTGTTGCTATCGATAAAGCAACAGCAGTTAAGATGTATGATTTGGTTCAGGAGTATTGGGGTAAGTATCTTGAGCAGTTGAAAAGCGAATTGGACGATGCAAAACCTGCCAGACGGGCAGAGATTTACGAAACTCTCGATTATATGCAAACAACCGATATGGCAGTAGTTGTTTCTGATAGTCAAAATGAGGAAAGCCGACTTGCTAAAAAAGGATTGGATATCAAACCGCATCGAAGGCGAATGGTAGAGGAGAACCTGGAAAAGAAGTTTAAAAACCCTAATGACCCATTCCGGCTTGTATTTGTTTGTGCGATGTGGATGACAGGATTTGATGTTCCAAGTTGTTCGACTATATATCTTGATAAGCCGTTGCGTAACCATACACTCATGCAGACAATAGCCAGGGCGAACAGAGTATTCGAAGATAAGGTCAGCGGTTTGATTATCGATTATATTGGAGTTTTCAGGAATCTTCAGAAAGCTTTAGCTATTTATGGACAAGGCAGGGACGGTAAACAGTCACATGAAACGCCTATCGTTGATAAAAGCATGCTTGTTAAGCAACTGAAGATTTATATCGAAGAACTCAAGAATGAACTTGAAGAGATGGGGATTGATTGTGAAAGTATTTTAATTTCAGAAGGTTTCGAAAAAGTTAGACTGCTTGATGATGCTGTTGATATCATAGTTGCAGATGCTGATGTTAAAAAGGATTACCTGCAGAAGGCAGGGATGATTAAAAGAATTTTCAGGGCGGTACTGCCAGACCCCATAGCATCTGATATTGCGGCGTATTGTATTTTGTTTGATGTCCTGGCGAAAAAAATTAAATTATTAAGTAACGAGGCAGATATATCTGAAGTAATGACAGAGGTTAACAAATTGCTTGATGAATCTGTTGCTGCAGAAGAATATATTATTGATGAAGATGTAGCCAATATGAGAATCGATTTGTCGCAGGTTGATTTTGAAGCTTTGAAGGCTAAATCTAGGCCACAGACACAGATTCCACAGATGACACAGATTAAACCACGAAAGACACAAAAAAAGTTTTGCCACAGATGAACACAGATATACACAGATTTAAAAAAATTATTGGTTTTCTTTTATGCCAGCTATCAAAGTTTTCCATCGTAATGGTTAGACCTTTGCCACACCTTTAGCCGCAAGCAGCTATCTATTCTATAACTTGAAAACCGATATCCTTTAAGTATTCAAAAGTAGGATTATAAAAGCCCGGCTTACGTGTTAAATCTTTTTCATCACCAGGGGGAACAACAATAACCATTCCTTGACGAGCTCGAGTCAATAAAACACGATAGGCATTTTTAAGGTACATTTGTCTTTCTTGCTTTCTTATATTCATCCATTTTTTTCCACGAAATGACCAATGTGACCAATCGTTATTTTTATAACGAAAATCTGCATCCCAAACGACACAAGCCCAATCTAATTCCAATCCCTGAACATGAAATTCAGTGGCAACATCTTCTAAATAGAAAGACGAACGGACATCTTCTTTGTCATTCAAAAACCAATGTATAGGGTCTATGGGAGATTTAACATGAATCGCATGCGGCCTTAATCTTTCTGCCTGAGACGAAACGACAATTCCATAACGTTCAGAGCCTCTAGCCTGCTGCCTTAGCCATTGTTTAGCTTTCTTGATGTCTCTAGTTAAAACAATAGGATACTTTTCTATTTTTTTAAGTGTTTCCCTCGCTGCCGTTTTGTTGACATCTAAAGCTTGCTTAACAAGCAAAGAAACATTTTCAGCTCTAAACGACCTCATAGAAACATTCAAATGCAATTCATCTTTATATAAAACATTGGGACTTGATTCTAGCTGTTTTAAAATCTTTCCTGAACCATATTCACTGTCCGTAAGTTTTGGAGATAAATGAATCTGCCAATCTGGAAAAGATTTTCTTAAAGCCTTGATCCATTCACCAATTCCAGCTTCCCCAGTATTTATCTCCTGTCCTCCGCCAACTAAGCAAACCATAACCGCCCAATCTTTATGGCGGTCAAGGCATGATATTAAAAATTCAGGCTCAGAAACATTGAAACCATCTACCTTTTTCTTTCGCTTCATAAAAGAACTAGTCTGTTCCTTGTTCCATGCTCTTTGAGCCTCGTCAAACAAAGCCACATGCTCTATCGGTGGAGCTGAATCTGACAAGCAATCGTCTCTGAAATGGTGCACATTTTGTATCCTTGCTTTTATCGGGCTTAATACTTCAAATTTCTTTACTTTTCTACCTTTGCCTTTTTCACTTCTGATTTTGTCACGAACTAAGGCTTCATGCAGAATTTTTACTAAGGGACCATTGCCCGACAAAAACACACTATACAATTTATCTGATGTATCAGAATGCTTATTTGCTATATTTAAACCTACCAGTGTTTTTCCAGCGCCGGGAACTCCTGTCACAAAAACAATTGATTTTTTATTATTTTTCCGTGAATATTCAATAATTTCAGAAACTGTATCTGAAGTTATACTTAAGTTCACTGCACTAGCATCGCTTCTTGAAATATTTTCAACTGAATGACCATTATATAATGCCATTGCAGCCTCAATAATAGTTGGGGTAGGACAATATCGACCTCTACGCCAATAGGAGTAATCAATAGTAGCGCCTTCTGCCCAATGAAGAACATTATCAATAACTTCACCAAGAGAATCTATATTAGCATTGATGGGATTTAGCAGTTTATCGTCTTTTGGTGTTGTCGCAACCATCATCAATCCTTTTTTTGCATGTGTAGCAATCAGTATTGGTGCGACGTAATGATTATGGCTTGATTCATGGAAATTTTTTAAATCTAAAGCATAGTCCCATACTTGCTCAATTGCGTAGGAGTGAAATTCTTTTTCACCAACCTTGAATTCTAAGACAAATATCACAGGCCCAATGATTAAGACTACATCAATTCTTTGTCCCATTCGAGGAATTGAGTATTCAAAGAAAATACTTCCTTTGTCACGATAAGGGATAAGAATATTTTGCAAAACTTCAATTTGATAACTCCAAGAGTCTCGCTGGCTTGTCTCTAAAGCAAACTGGTTATATGAAGTTAGAATCCCCAAAATTTCCTGTGAGTTTCTATCTAAAAAAGCACTAATTGAATCGGAGTAATATTCTCGCTGCATCTAATTTCCCACTTATTTTAGAAGTCTTGATACATTTTTTATGGTGGTCATTATAACTAAGAAAAAAAATAACAGCAAGTTAATTTTAAATCTGTGCAATTTCACTACTGTCCCGTTATAAGTTGAATAACAACAATTGGTTATGAGAAAGCTCTTTTTCGTTTTGCAGTACAGTTTCTGTAAGTACTTGTGCAATAAGGCTTTTCTCGAAAAGTATAATGCTGAGAATTTGAAAGATTTTTCCAAGGCTCAGCTCGATTTTTAATTCTTTCTTGACAATGGCAACAAGAACATAAACGCTGATGGCGATCCAAATCTGGGTTTTGATAGCGTTGGGACTCGTGCCGTAAAACTGTTTTATACAAAGGTATTGTTTGATACATTTGAAGAAAATTTCGATCTGCCAGCGACTTTTGTAGAGCAGTGCAATTGTCAAAGCTGGTAAAATGAAATTGTTTGTTAGAAAGACCAGTTTCTTTTTTGTTTCTGTGTCGAAGTAACTGACTCTGCGTAGAACAGATGGATAATCTTTTGAAGCATAATAGCCTTTGAGGCGTATTGTCTGATCGCTCCGAAGGCCTGTTTCTTTCTCGACTGGCTGACTCAAAATTCGAGTGTAATTGAGATTGGTTTTGGCTCTTGTTACAAAAGTTGATAAGGTTTTTGTGAAAGTAAAAAGACGAGCATAATCGACGTAGGCTCTGTCCATAAGATATATTGCACCTGGCTCCAATATTAGTTTGTCGAGGATGTTGACATCGTGTACTTTGCCGTCTGTAATGCTTACAAACGTAGGAATAGAGCCCTTTAGGCTCATTAGCGTATGGAGCTTTACACCTGCTTTTTGCTTGCGAAAGTTTGCCCATGGAAATAATGTTAGGCATAAGTCGATGGTCGTTGAATCCAGAGCATAGACTTCTCTGCCTGTCAAAAAATCGAGATAATCGTTGGCATAAAGATTTTGTGCTTTGTCGATTAATATATGAGCGAAGTCGGCGTATATTCGCCAGTGGCGATTTTCGTTTGCCTTTGCTAATGTAGTTCGAGATATGTTCGAGCGAAAGCCGCAATGATAGAGTTTTGGCTCCATTGCACGAAGAGATGTTTCGATATCTCGAAGGCTTCTGCGATTGGTAATTTGTGCGAAAGACATTGAAAGGAATTGATCGTAACATGAGAAATATTTTATTCGGCGATTGCCTTATATTTTCGTACACACCTGTCGAATTGCTTCTTCGGCAGGAAATCTAAAAGTTGAGAGAAAATTGTTTGCCCAGTGTACATCAGTTCGCCCTTTCAATAAGATATTGAAAGTATTATCTGCGAAAACTATTGGTAATTTCAAGTCGATCCCGACCATTTTCTCTCTTAACGTATTAATATTATTAAGTTTATAACAAATCAATCACAAGTTAACGGGACAGTAGTGGTGCAATTTATATCTTGATTACTCAAAAAACAAAATCTGTCCCGACCGTTCCCGATAAATCGGGACAGGCTCAGATGAATTCCATCAATGGTCAATGTCAATAGTCAGTAGCTAATAGTTAATAGGTAATAGGTAATAGTTAATCACCCCGTGGGTACCCATGGGTGGAAATAAACACCCTATGGGTGTGTTAAGGCAAGAAGTCTTCATTTTTTTTGTACCATTTTGGGGCCTTGGATATAGTAAGCGCGGTATCTATCAGTGCGATGTGTGAATAGCCCTGGGGGAAGTTGCCCAGCAGGCGTTTGGTCTCGAAGTCGATGTCTTCGCTGAAAAGGCCCAGGTGGTTGCTGCATGAGAGGATGTTGTCGAACATTTGTTTGGCTTCGGTGTGTTTGCCGATCATGTAAAGGCTTCGGATCATCCAGAAGGTGCAGATGGTAAAGGATGATTTTGGCTGGCCGAAATCGTCGGGGCTGTTGTAGCGGTACATCAGGTCATTTTTGCATAGTGTTTTGTAGGTTTGCAGCACGGTGTCGATATAGACGGGGTCATTGTGGGATAAAAAGCCGTAGTGCTCGGCGAGCAGGTTCGAGGCGTCCATGGAGGTGCTGCCGTAATACTGGGTGAGTGCATTTGTTTTTGGGTTGCGGCCTTTTTCGAGGATGTCTGCTTTTATCTTTTCTCGCCAGTAGGTGTAGTCCTCGGCATCGCGAGTTTTGCCGAAGAAGTTGGCTATCTTTACCGCTCGATCCATTCCGACCCAGCAGAGTATCTTGGAAAAGGTAAAGTTTCTTTTTTCGGAACGAAACTCCCATATACCCGAGTCGGGCTTTTTCCAGTTGTTTTCGATGTGGCGGGCAAGGGTTCTGGCGACTGTCCAGAGGTCTTCCTTGTTGTTGAGTGATTCGTGGAATATTGTCAGGCTTTCGTAGATGACATCAAGGACAATGCCGTAAATGTCATTTTGCTTTTGCTTGGCTGCGGCGTTTCCGATGCGGACGGGCTTGGAGCCCATGTATCCATCGAGCCATGGCAGCTCCTTTTCCTGCAGATTTCGGTGGTGCTTGATCGAGTACATGATCTGGATTTTTTCGTCCTTATAGGGGATCATGTCAAGGATGAACTGTAGGAATCTTTCTGCAACGTTAAAGTGGCCGAGCCTGGCAAGGGTGCTGATGGTCATGGAGGCATCTCTGAGCCAGCAGAAACGGTAATCCCAGTTTCTAACTTCGCCGATGGTTTCGGGCAGGCTTGTGGTTGCAGCGGCTAAAATGGCACCGGTTTTATGATAACTTAAAAGTTTCAGAACCAGCGAACTGCGTTCAACCTGGTCCTGATAGGGGGTCAGTACCTTGGTTTTGGCCGTCCAGCCGAGCCAGTATGCTTTTGTACGCTGATATTCGAGCCTTACCCAGTCCATATCGGGTTTGAAAAGTTTCTGGTTATAGCTCAGCAGAAAAAAATGTTCCCCGGTTAGGGTAAAGGCTTTGGAATCTACAATTTTTTCATGAGATAAATCTGAGTAGAGATATGCCGACTCGTAGGGGCCCTTGGTGGTCATGGCTTTGATGAATTCTTTAGAGGCTTCGACTTTCGCATCGTATTGGGCGTAAGCGGGTTTTGGCTGGAAGACAACGCGGAATTTTGGCTTACCGCTGACAGGCCTGATGTAGCGTATGATATCAGGTGGGCAGTGATAGGTTCCGTTATCGGTTTTGTATCGGGACATGAAATCGAAGACGCGGAAACAGTTTTCGCCGCATGTGAACTCTGTAATGAGGATGTTGGTTTTTTCCAGGTATTTTTGAGAGATGCTGTAATTGCCTACCGGTTCGATGGCGAAATAGCCGCCTTTTTTCTCATCAAGTATCTTTGCGAAGAACGATGATGAATCGAAATCGGGAAGACAGCACCAGTCAATACTTCCTGTTTTACTGATTAACGCCGCAGTTTTACAATTTCCAATTATTCCGTAATCTAAATTATTCATAGTCACATATTATCTTTAGCTAGTTAATTTATTCAAAAACTTTCTTAATCTTTCAGGGGAATTCAATCTGTATTTAGCAGCGGATATCCCAGTGCCAATTTTGCATGAAACAGCACCGTCCGGCAAAGCCGTGAACATATCTTCGTCAGTGTAGTCATCTCCAACGCAGAAAATAAACGGCCAGGGTTTTTCGGACATCAGACGCTGGATAGCTTCGCCTTTGTTTATAGTAACGGGTTTTATCTCGATAATCTTGTTACCTTCGAAGACGCCAATATTAAGGTTTGTAGCTAAGACCACAATTGTTTCTTTGAGCTCGTGCGTGCGTAATTTGGCAAGTTCGGGGTCGCTTTTTCTAAAATGCCAAACCAGCGATGACTTTTTTTCCTCTATCAGTGATCCCGGAGTTCTATCTACAAACAAGTCCAATATTGGAAGGATGACATTTTTCCAATCAGTTTTCTGCTGAAGGGTTGTAATCCATGACTGGTTTTTTATCTTATAAAATGCGCCATGTTCTGCGATCATATTTAACGGCAAGTGGCCAAGCCATTTTTCAAGGGTCTCTTTGTCTCTGCCGCTGATAATGACGACTTCATTTTTGGAATCTCCGGTGAGCTTTTCAAGTATTGAAAAAATTTCCTTATCGGGCATAGCATCTTCAGGCAGTTTACTAAATGGCACCAGTGTTCCATCGTAATCTAACAGGATCAGACGTTTGTCTGACTTATTATAACTTTGAGCAACCTCTTTTTGGATAGCAGGGCTAAAATGCTTGGTTATGAATTTAGTCTGTTCGAGTTTTACCGCCTCAAGGCTATTAATGAAATCATTTGCCCATCTTCCAACGGTGTAACGCGAAATTCTCGAAAGCATCATATCGTTTCTTTTCTTTCTTTCATTTTGAGGCATTTCAAGAGCATGTTTTATCGCACTTATCGCTTGTTCCTTGTCGTGGGGGTTAATTACCACTGCCTCAGAAAGTTCCGCAGCAGCTCCTGCCATTTCACTGATTATAAGACAGGCCTGCTGAGGTTTTTCATGCTGGGCCGCCACAAACTCTTTGGCCACAAGATTCATGCCGTCTCTCAAAGGCGTGATAAGCGCGATGTCTGCGACATTGTAAAGAGCCGATAGCTGGTCGAAAGGCAGGCTTCGGTACATGTACGAAACAGGCGTCCAGTTTACATCACCGTAAGAGCCGTTTATTCGTCCTACTATCTTTTCGATTCTTTCACGGAGAAGTATGTATTGGTCAACTTTCGTTCTTGAAGGAACGGCAACCATGATCAAGGAAACTTTGCCGCGATACTTGGGGTTTTTGGTCAGGAACCAATCATAAGCCTCAAGTCTGTGGAGAATGCCTTTTGTATAATCGAGCCTGTCAACCGAGAGGATCAGTTTGGTATCATTTTTCTTAAGCTTTTCGATCTCTTTCTTGACATCGGCACTGGTGCGGCTATTAGCATATTTATCGAAATTGATTCCCATAGGAAATGCGTCAACTCGGACAAGCCTGTTTTCAACAATAAACTTGCTTAACTGATGCTCTATCCCTAAAATTCTATAGGCACTGCTTAAAAAGTGTCTGACGTAATCGTATTCATGAAAACCGATCAAATCGGCTCCAAGGATGCCCTGGAGTATTTCGCTTCGCCAGGGGAGATTTCTAAGCAGTTCGAAAGAAGGGAATGGAATATGCAGAAAGAAGCCGATTTTTGCATCGGGCATTTTTTGTCTGATCATGTTCGGCAGCAGCATCAACTGATAATCATGAACCCAAATCGTGTCATCTTTCTTTGCATGTTTTAATACTTCATCACAGAATATCTGGTTGACTTCTTTGTAGGAATACCAGTAATTTTCATCAAAAATGGTCAGCTCAGAAAAGTAATGGAACAAGGGCCAGAGAGTTTTATTTGAAAAACCTGAGTAGAAATCCCTTATATTTTTACTGCTTAAAAAAACGGGGTAGTTTTCTTTGGATTTCAATTCCCGCGATATTTCTACTCTGTCTTCCGATCTTAGTTTATTGTTTGGTATTCCGGGCCATCCGAACCATAAACGGTCCTTTGGATGTTCAAGTGAAGACATGCCAGTTGCGAGCCCGCCGACGCTTTCACTGAAAACAAATTCGCCTTTTTGTCTTGATATGCTTACCGGTAACCTGTTGGATACGATTATCAATCTTGACATGAAATTTTTACTTCCTGTATTTAATTTTCATTGGTTAAATTCTCTACAGATTTACATTATAATGAAAAAGATTCGATTTTGTAGTATTAATTGAGAAAATAAGATTAGTATTTTTCGAGAATCGGCCCAAGAGCCAATGATACAATTGTCAGATAATTTAAATCTGTAATTTCGTACTGCTGGTGGTCAAGTGAGTTTGCAATATATATTACCCCATAGCACTGGTTTTTATCCAATATAGGAGCTATCAGAACTGATCTTATATTGGTGGTTTCTTTTTTTTCTGGTTTGAATTTAGGAATTAAAATGAACTGTTTTTTCTGCATTGCAGAATTGATGTGGCTTTTTAGATATAACTGGTTAAGTTCCAGTTTTTGTCCTGTGGAACAGTGGCCTTTGTAAGTATCGAATGTTTCGCTTTCGGGCTTTTTAAACCCTATCCATATTCTGAATGCCAAAAGCTGTCTTCTGAGATTGCTAACCAAAATTTCGATCAACTTCTCGCGGGAGCCGGCTTGAGGGATCAACTGCATTATTTCGGAGTAAGCTTTTATATCCTTAGGTGAAAGCCTGAAAGCCGGCCCATTGGTATCAGTGATTTTTCTTTTTATAGTATGCAGTTCAGAACTGGAGTTGATGAGTGTATCGTCCATGTTTATTGGCGCAGGCATTGAGGAAGAATCACGAAGTCTGACTTCGACAGAAAAGTTTGTTATCTTAAAAACATCACCGTCTTGAAGCTGTGATTTGTGTACGGCTTTTCCGTTTAAGTAGGTTTTATTAGCAGAGTCCAGGTCTTCCAGTATCCACTTTCCATCTGTAGTTGTGTATATAACAGCGTGCTGGCGGGAAACTGCCTTATCAGGTAGAAAAACCTGTGAGCCGAGTTGACGGCCTATATAAATCGGGCCGTCCCTGAAACTCAATTGTTTTTGGAGCTTGTTATCGTGTTTAACGACCAGATCCATTTAAAGCCTCAAAGATTTTTAAACGTTTAGTGATATTATAGTATAAAAACTTTGTTCTTCAAGCTTATTTGACGTTTTGGTCAATTTGAACATGGGCGGCTTTGCTGTTTGAGCCATCGGCAAAAGTAAAAATCACCCTATCGCCTTACCTGTTGATCTGCTATGTTACAATTTACTTAAAAAAATCTCCCACTGATATTCCAGATTTTCCGGGTCTCCGAAAGCTTGACAGAATTCACGGTAAAGAGTTCGGTCGCTTTTATATCCAGGTTTTGAATTATTCAGATTTTCGAAATAATTTTTGAGCTGTTGAGGTTTATGTTCCAGAAGGAACTGGAATACTCCCCAGGCCTGTGCGTAAACATCAATCGCGTTTGCTGACTGGCATCTGCTGATAGAGATAAATTCATCCAGAGCAATCACGTTATTGGCAGCGTATAAATTTTTCAAGCGGCTGCCGCGGATGTTTGTATATTTGCTTGCTTGAGCGTATTTGGCCATGAAGCTCTGTTCGAAAAACATTGCGAATCCTTCACTGGCCCAGATGGGATACATAACGAGTCTGTCCTGCAAACCGGTGTTAAAGGCTAGCTGATGTGCTGTTTCATGTACTATTTTCGCAAGGGACGTTTGTGAATCGGCAGTGAAAGCTATAACATTACCGGGGTATTGACTTAGACTTTTAACCTGCCAATTCATATTATTGTCAGAATTCACAATCGCTACTTTATTTGTCTTGGCGGAATAGTAACCTTTAAGCCAGGACAGGTCGGCACTTTCTGTATCCAGTGCGTACTGAGAAAAAGAGAAGTTATCGCCGAATACTATCCAGTCCATTTTTTCTGCAGGGGGTCGTACGTCATAGTTGTGTTGATTCAGGATATCTGAAAAATGCTCATAAGAGAGTTCGAGCAAGTACGGGATTTCATTTGTTTGGTTGTCTGCATTATCGAAAACTATGCTGAAATGCTCAGTTTCCAGCGACTCATAGCTTTGAGCCGTGGCGGTGGAGTCTGACATGCAGACAAATATTGATAGGATTATTAATAAGAAATGTTTATACATATAGGTAAAATGCTTAATTACAATAGGGAGTTTGCCTATCATAGCAAATTAGCAAATACATTTCAATAGAAAAATTTAATTTAAAGGGATGTTAATTTAAAAAGCAGACAATTTTCTGTGATATTATGTCGCAAATGACCTGTAATTGACCGTTTTCAAACTCATATAGACTTACTATATCGTTATACTTGTTTTCATCGGGGAGCACGGTTTTTATTTGGTTTGGGAATTTTTGAAAAAGTGATTCGTTGAATACTACCTTTTCTTTGCCCGGGAAAAGGGCGATGTAGAAAATGTCCGTTTCAACCAGGTCCTGAAAAAAATGGGTCCCGAACGAAAGTTCAGGCATTATATTGGCGCTTTCGTGGGAGATTTCTGCCAATACTGCGACTTTATTAATCTCTGAGAAATTTACCGGCACGCCCAGGCTGGGAGTCGAAGTTCCCCATCTTCCCGGGCCCATCAGCAAGGTTGGGGTTGTCTGGCGATCGGGAATTTCCTTATTAATTTTTCCAACAAGTCGAGCGATGCTGTACTTTTCTGAATTGGGAAGATCGAGATATTTTTGGGGGTTGACGTAGATAACGCTTTTTATCGGCTGGGAAATGCTGCCTCCCATTGTAAACCCATGTGAAGCGAAAAGGATTCGCTTGTCGTCAATATTTTCAGGCACTTTCGCGTTAGCACGTATGCCCTTGGTTTGAAGTGGGCGGCACTGCACAAGATTTACCCTGAAATTGTTATCATTTACAAAATTGACGGTAAATTCGATATCAACTGGATATTTATAGTGCCTTTCAAGCGTTTTGAGCATTTTTTGCATAACTTCGGCGTAGTTTGTGTTGGATAAAAGGTTTTTGAAAGTTACAAGCCAGAGTGGTTGAGGTTTTCGGCCCATTTCTTTAAGCCTGTTTTCTGTAGCGAAATCGCGGTCGGCTATTAATTCAGGCTTTAGATTCGGTTTGTCATTGAGCAGTTGCGAGACATCGATTGTTTTCCAGGAGTTATCCTTTGTATCGAGTAAGTCTGCGCTATGCTGAGAGAACCTGGTCTGGTCTTCTTTGTCGGCATAAGGTCTTAGCAGGGGCTGATCCAAAGCGATAATTTGAGGATAATCATCTTCAACCCTGTCAACTGCTCGAGTTCCCAGCCCAAAAACTAGTCTAAGCAAACCGGCTTTGGGATCGAGATCGGGATTCCATACAAAAGTATTGTAAGAGACTCCTACGCCGGCCAGGTCTGGGAAAAAGTAGCTTTTCTTGTAAGAACCGGATACCCTTTGGACAAGCAGTGCCATTTGTTCGTCCTGCTGGTCAAGGCCCCTCTGGAGACGGTACGTCAAAGCGTCTTCATTCATTGTACTGGCAAAAACTTTTCGCACAGCCTGTTCGAATTCAAAGTAACGTTCTTCGGGATTTCCCTGGTTTACGAGGAAAAAACTTTCGTATTTGCCGGCGAAAGCATTGCCAAACGAATCCTCGAGCAGAGAGCTGGACCTGATAATGATTGGGGATTGGCCAAAGTATTCGATTATTTCGCGGAATCTTTCGCGTATCTGGTCAGGGAATTTGCCTTTTAAAAGGTTTTCGTGGATTTCGGGTGCAAGTTTGAAATATCCTTCCTTTGTTTTTTGCTGCATGTGCAGTTTCCACCAGCCGTTTTCCACGATATAGCTGTAGAAGACATCTGAACCGATAAAAAACGAATCATGAAGTTCGAGATATTTGCCCCATTCAAAAGAGAGATCGTTGGAAAGAATTTTTTGAGCCAGCAGCATACCTACCGCTTTTCCGCCGATATAGCCGCTGCCGATGAGTCTGTTTTTTATATTTATCAAGTCTGCAAGGGAAAAATGCTGTTGGGCAAGGTCGGTTATCCTTTTTTCCTTGCCTATCATTACTCTGCAAATTTCCTGAATATGGTCTTTAACCTGCTTGGAATCGGAGGGATGGCCCATTAAGGAATCGGATTTCATGAACAGCCTATCCCAGTAATCAAGGTAGCGTGCAGATACATTTTCGGTAGAGATGTGAGAGAGCAGTTGGCTGGCATCGTAACTGCTGACAACCGGATCGAAATCATCACCTTTTTGCAAGTGTGGCAGGAACATGGTCGGCGAATAACGAGCCCATACCTTTAGAGGATGCACATACATGTTGTCATCAAATTTATAGATATCCAAAAGGAGTTGAGTAGTTTCTCTGATTCGTGCGATGGTTTGGAATGAATGATAATTGCGGAAAATGGCAAAATAAGCGATCGTATCAAGTTCAAAAAGATAGGGGCAGGTTACTTTAAAGAAATTGCCTACCATCAAGTCGGTTGCCCATGCGTTAAGAAGGTCTGAAAGGCAGTCAAAAACGTAATAAGTTTTAACACCTTCCTGTGAAATGATCGAATGGACCTGGCTTGAGAAACTTTCGAAACCGCCTTTCGCGTCAAGATGGTAAACGTTGACTGCCGGGTTGTTTTCAAGAACAGGCTTATGGTTTGCAAAACGCATATATACGACTTTGCGACCATGCAAAAGGGCGGTTTTCACATAGGGCTTAACAAAATGGATATAATCGTCTATATTATCTACTTGCAGGACGACATTGTCGCCAAGTTTCAGATCGCATATTATTTTGTCCAATCCCTTAAAACCGGTGCTTGCCAAAGCCATGGCGACCTTTCTTTGAAATGGAAAAATGGGCCCTCGAGGATTCGAACCTCGGACCAATGGATTATGAGTCCACTGCTCTAACCGCTGAGCTAAGGGCCCTGATGGTATAAACAAAAAAAAGCCGGAGTAGCAGTTCCGACAAATCCACGTCAAATTTACACAAACCTAATCTGTTTTGCAAGAAAATATCTAAAAAAATATTTAATTAAACATTATTTATGTTACTATAATTGGCTTCAATCAAAATGTTCAAAAAAAATAATAGACAATTAAAAAGATCAAAGCAGCTAGTTGAATGCTGTTTTAAGGAAGATTAGTATGATTAATGTTATTACGGATTTGTCGCACGAGTTTGGAACTGAAGATTATGTCTGCGGGGGAGGCGGGAATACTTCATGCAAAGATGAAAAGACACTTTGGGTCAAACCATCGGGTACAACGCTTTTGGAATTACAGCCGGAAAAGTTTGTAGCGATGGATAGAGAAAAACTCTCTCAGTTATACGATATAGAAGCTCCTGATGATTCGAGTCAACGTGAGGAATTGGTAAAAACAATGATGGAGAAAGCTGTTTTGCCGACCAGCAGCGGCAGGGCGTCTGTAGAGGCTCCGCTGCATAACTGTCTACAGGCAAGATATGTGGTTCATACCCACCCGGC
The DNA here is from genome assembly GCA_964542055.1 of uncultured Candidatus Kuenenia sp. Lineage (GTDB taxonomy): Bacteria > Planctomycetota > Phycisphaerae > Sedimentisphaerales > CAMDDF01 > CAZITB01. The sequence continues at coordinate 3,838 of CAZITB010000038.1, read as the reverse complement.
TTTGGTTAATGGAATGACATGTGCCAAAAAGGGGCAAGAAGTTGCGGGACAAATATTTCCAGATGCTTTGTGGATAGAATTTATTGACCCTGGTTATACCTTATGCATGAGAGTTAGAGATGAGATAATTAATTTTCGTCAACGCACTGGAAAAGACCCTGAGGTTATTTTTTTACAAAACCATGGAGTTTTTATTTCAGCAGATACCCCGGAAAGATTGAGAGAGCTATATTCTGAAATTTTTGATAAGTTGAAAGGTCGCTATAAAAGTAAAGGCATATCGCTTGATCTTGAAATTTTACCAGAGCCGTCTGAAGAGATAGTTTCGCAAGCCAAAGAAAAGCTTTTTGATGTATTAGAGTTGAAAGATCAATACGTTGAGATTTCCGGTAGTTTTGATATTGCTAATGGGCCGATTTCACCGGATCATATAGTTTATTCAAAATCTTATCCATTGATGGAATATCCTACGAAAGAAAAAGTTGACGAATATGTCGAGAAGTTTGGATATTACCCTCAGGTTTTAGCTTTTGACGATATGGTATTTGGTACCGGAAAAACAGAAAATAAGGCAAAACTTGCTTTAAAAATGGCTCAAGACGGAGCTTTGGTCAAAAAGCTCGCTGAGGCTTTTGGTGGAGTCGAATACATGACAGAACAAGCCAGAAAATTTATTGAAAACTGGGAAGTTGAATCTTATAGAAGTAAACAAGTTTAATGAGATTTTATAGTAGGAGAACTGATTTGAGTGAACAGAATATCAATCAGATGTATGAGTTAGCAAAACAAAAGTACCAGTCAATAGGAATTGATACTGAAGATGCCATGAAAAAGCTGGCTAAAATTCCCGTTTCGATGCATTGCTGGCAGGGCGACGATGTCGGTGGCTTTGAGAGAACCGGAGCCGAACTTTCCGGTGGAGGCATCCAGGCTACAGGAAATTATCCCGGGAAGGCAAAGACAATTGAACAACTTCAAAATGATATAGAAAAAGCACTTTCGTTGATACCGGGAACGCATCGTTTGAATCTTCATGCATCATATCTGGACAACAATGGACAATATGTCGAGCGTGACCAGATAGAGCCGAAACATTTTCAAAGCTGGGTCGATTGGGCGATTGGAAAGCTTCAGGGCATAGATTTTAATCCTACTTTTTTCTCTCATCCAAAGGCGGCTGACGGTTTTACCTTAAGCCATAAAGATAAATCTATTCGCAAATTCTGGATTGAACATGCTATTGCAAGCCGAAGAATCGCAGAAGAAATGGGTAAGCAAATGGGATCTCCGACTGTCACAAATGTTTGGATTCCAGATGGTTACAAAGATGTACCTGTAGATAGGTGGGCTCCTCGTGAACGGTTGCTTGAGTCGCTTGATGAGATTTATGCTGACAAAACAGATCAAAAATATAACCTGGATGCCGTTGAATCGAAGCTCTTCGGTATAGGTGCTGAAAGCTATACAGTCGGTTCTCATGAATTCTACATGGGTTATGCGGCCAGCAGGCAAAAACTTTTATGCCTGGATTCGGGCCATTTTCATCCGACTGAGATGATCTCTGACAAGATATCTTCGGTTATGCAGTACGTTCCGGAAATTCTGCTGCATGTCAGCAGGCCGGTCCGCTGGGACAGCGACCATGTTATCCTGTTAGATGATGAAGTTGCTATGATTGCCAGGGAAATAGTACGCAGCGGTAAGATTGAGAAAGTACACATTGGTCTCGACTTCTTTGACGCCAGTATTAACAGAATTGCTGCTTGGGTAATTGGAATGCGTAATATGACAAAGGCGCTGATGATCGCATTGCTGGAACCTACAGATACCTTGCAGGAAATGGAAAGCAATGGAGACCTTACCGGCCGTCTGGCAATGCTGGAAGAGTTGAAAACTTACCCCTGGTCTGCGGTTTGGGATTATTACTGCTTAAAACAGGGCGTTCCCTCCGGTGCCGAATGGCTTGATGAGGTAAGGCAATATGAAAAACAAGTTCTCTCTAAGAGATAAGAAATTATGAGGAAATGTGAAGATCATTTCCTCTTTTTTTTAAAATTTGAGCGGTTTTGAACAGTAATACCCAATTTCCCTATTTTATCATCAATAATTTATTGAAAATCGCCTTTTTTTACGATATATAGGTATATTTCAAAGGATTGAGTTGAAGGTGATAATGGATTTGAGTAGTCGTTCAAAATTACGTGAAAATCTAGGCGTCCAAAATGGCCAAACCTACCATTTTATTGGGGCTGGGGGTATCGGTATGAGCGGGCTTGCCAAAATGCTGCTTAAAAACGGCATAAAAGTTTCCGGCAGCGATATGGTTGACAGCCAAATTGTAAAAAGTTTACAAAACCTGGGAGCCAATATCTCCATAGGTCATTGTGCTGAAAATATTTCAAGTTCGGTTTCTGCTGTAGTCGCATCGGCGGCTATAAAAGATGACAATTCGGAATTTTCCAAGGCAAGCAATTCAAATTTTTCCATTTACAAGTATGCTCAGTTGCTCGGCAAGGTGATGGATTGTTACGACGGTGTCGCCGTTGCGGGGACACATGGCAAAAGCACTACAAGCGGCTGGTTAAGTTATCTTTTAACGCTTGCAGGGCAGGAGCCTAACTGGATTGTCGGAGCGGATGTAATGCAGCTGACAGATTCAAACGGGGTTGGCAACGGCAGAGCATTTATCGCCGAAGCATGCGAATATGATAGAAGTTTTTTGAATCTCAATCCTAAAATAGCTGTGATATTGAATATTGAACAGGATCATCTGGATTACTATAAAGATGAGGCTGAGATCATAGACGCTTTTTCAGATTTCGCAACAAACACCAAAGATAACGGGTTTATATTGGCAAACGGAACGGATATAAACGTTCAAAGAGCCCTTGAAAAAGCTAAACAGAAAATCGGTACTGACAAGAATATAACAATCCAAACATTCGGTTATGGTTCAAAAGCCACATTTTCGGCCAGAAATATCAGCGAAAAGAATGGTTTGAGTCAGTTCGATTTTTATCACAAAGATGAGAATTTGGGCAGGGCACAGATATCAATTCCCGGCCATCACAATATTTTGAATGCACTGGCAGTTGCAGGTGCTGCATTTAACCTTGGCCTGGAACCGCACAAAATAATAGAGTTCCTGCCGGATTTTTTGGGTATGGACAGACGGTTGATGTTGAAAGCTAAAATAGATGGGGTTACAATAGTAGATGATTATGCTCATCACCCCACTGAAATCAAAGCAGCTTTGAGGGCGATTCGCGAAAGATATGAACCTGAAAGGCTTATTTGCGTTTTTGAGCCTCATCAGTACAGCCGGACAAGATTCATGCTGGAAGACTTTGCCCAGAGTTTTAAACTGGCCGATTTGACAATTGTGCCGGAAATATATTTTGTAAGAGATACCGAACAGACCAGGCAGGAAATCAATGCCCAAATCCTGGTCGAACGTATAAAAGAAAGAGGCTCCAAGTCAATTTTTATACCAGACTTTGGCAGCATTGTGGAATTTTTGAAATGTAATGTTAAACCGGGCGACGTGGTCGTTACAATGGGCGCCGGAAATATTTGGAAGGTTGCAGATGAATATATTCAGTGGATTAGAAGCAATAGTTGAAAAAGATTCTGAGCTGGCACCATTTACATGGTACGGTATCGGCGGTAAAGCTGATTATTTGATCAGGCCCAAAACGATCGAACAGCTCTCGGATGTGGCTAAAAGATGCACTGAAAACGATGTGCCGGTTAGAGTTCTTGGGTTTGGATCGAATTTACTGGTTCGTGATGAGGGAATTAAAGGTGCGGTTATAAAGCTGGAAGGACAGATATTCAG